>CAJVWY010000080.1 GCA_913009925.1 uncultured bacterium | reverse complement strand
TGCGTCCGCTAAGATTGATCTCTTTGCCCTGGAGAGCGTTGTGCATTTTCTTGGTGATGCTGAAAAAGTCCGGCGCCCCGTGGATGGTCCGCCATTCAGCCTTGACGTCGAGGCTGTTCATGAGCAGCGTCAGGGAATCCAGCATTTCGCTGACGCCGCCGCCGTAATAGGTCGAGTTCACGTGCGCTACCGTGGATGCCGGCAGAGCCGCCGCCTTGTTGCCGATGCGCTCCACGGCTTCCGGGCCGATATACTGCTCGTAATCTTCCAAAGTGATCATATTCGCTCCCTCGTTTATATTTACCTGTGGCGCTATGTGCTTCCCTGGCTATCAGGAGCACTGGGAATACCGTCCCCATCCGGTGTCATAAGTCTCATATATCCCTGTAGCAGCCTGAAGAATTGCACTTTTATGATATCTATCAATCCCAGCGAAACCACCAGCGAATACAACCATACTATCCCCGCCAGCTTCCATCCAACCGGATCCATGAAAACGCCATACACGGCAAACAGGGTGGCCATCACCTGCGTGGCTTCGGTTGTCCAGAACAGCCTGGCGGCCGGGAAGGGACGTTTCCAGAAGGGCCTCCAGCCGGTGCGGGCAAGATAGATGGTCATATGGCCGCTAACCATCAGCTTCAGGAAGATAAACGTCTGCAGCGTCCCGGCTTCCAGGTGGAGGACTTTCTTCCCCAGTACCAGCAGAACGAAGCTGGAGATCACCCCCAGCACGCCCAGCAGGCTGGCGATAGCCAGCACTGAACGCATGTTCCACCGCTCCGGTTTCCGGCTGATGCTGGTGTTGTCATAGGCGATCATCATGATGGGCGCGTCGTTCAACAGGGCGATAAGAACGATCATGATCGCCGTGACCGGATAATGGTTGAACACCAGGATGGACAGCGATATGAACAGGAGAACCCGCATCGTTTCAGCGACCCGGTAGATAGCGTAACTGTTCATGCGGTTAAAGATCCTGCGGCTTTCCTTGATCGCATCGACGATCACCGACAGCCCCGGACGGGTAAACACGATGTCCGCCGCCGACTTGGCGGCATCGGTGGCCCCGGCGACTGCGATTCCCGCGTCAGCCTTCTTCAGGGCGGGAGCGTCGTTGACGCCGTCCCCGGTCATCCCCACGATATGATCGGCGCTCTGTAGCAGATCGACGATGCGGTGTTTGTGTTCGGGGAAGACCTCGGCGAAGCCATCAGCCCGTTCAACGATCTCCCTGGCTTCCTCGTCTGCTTTCTCCAGGATGGCGCCGGCGGACCGGATATCGCTTTCCATGTTGACCTGCCGCGCGATCTCACGGGCTATGGCGATATTGTCGCCGGTGATCATTTTCACCCTGATGCCCAGAGATCGGGATGCCTTGATCGTCGCCGTCGAATCATCACGGGGAGGATCGTAAAGGGAGAGCAGTCCCGCGTACTGCCATTCCCCGCCGGTATCCCGCCTGGCCACGCCCAGCGCCCGGTAACCCCTGGCGGCGAACCGGTTGACGATATCATTAATCTCGTCGGCGATGACGCCGCTGTCAGGGACCAGATCCAGGATGACCTGGGGGGCTCCCTTGGTCACCTGGAAGGTCCTGCCGCTGCTGTCCCTGACGGTGGCCTCGGAGCGCTTGGAAACGGGATCGAAGGGCTGGAAATCTACGACTTCAACCGGCGGCGGCGTGGCGGCGGCTACTATCGCCCTGTCGATGGGATCAGGATTCTCCGCCCTGGAGGCCAGGCCGGCGAGACCCAGCACTTCCTGTTCCGATAAACTTCCCAGGGACGCGATATCGCCCAGGGTCAGAATATTCTCGGTGATGGTGCCGGTCTTGTCGGAACACAGCACGTCCACGCCCGCCATCTCCTCAATGACCGCCAGCCTGCTGACGATGGCTTCTTTCCTGGCCAGCGCCATCGCGCCCACGGCCATGGTCACCGACAGGACCGCGGGCAACGCCACCGGTATGGAGGCGACGGTCAGCACCAGAGTGAAACGAAGGGTCTCCAGCAGGCTCTCGTGGCGCACCATGGAGACCAGAAAAACAACCGTCACCAGGACGGCCGCGACGGTGATGAGGTAGTCGCTGATCCTCATGACAGCTTTTTGGAAGTGGCTGCGGGTCCTGGTCTCAGCTACCAGGCTGGCTGTTTTTCCGAAATAACTGTTCTCGCCGGTGCCATACACCAGGCTGTTGACTTCTCCCAGATGGGCAACCGAACCGGCATAGACCAGGTCGCCGGCATGCTTCTCAACCGGCAGAGACTCACCGGTGATCGCTGACTCATCGACCATCAGGTACTTGTCTTCGATAAGCTTGGCATCCGCCGGTATGATGTCTCCCAGGCGGACACGGATGATATCGCCGGGCACCAGCTCCCGGGCGGGAAGCTCCCGCCACTCGCCGTCACGAAGCACCAGCGCCGTCAACGCCAGCTTCCGCTTCAGCAATTCGATGGCGTTATCCGCCTTGTGTTCCTGCCAGAAGCCGACCAGGGCGTTGACCAGCAGTAACGCCGAGATAAGGAAGAAATCCGCCCAGTCCTGCACGATGGCCGAGAGTACGGCGGCGGTCTCGATCATCCAGGGTATGGGTCCCCAGAAGTAGCTTAGGAGTTTTTTCAGCGTCCCGGCTTTTTTCTCGACAATCTCGTTGTAACCGTAGCGCCGCAGACGTTCTGACGCCTCTGCAGAGGAAAGACCTGCCGCCGAGGCTGACAGCCTTTTAAGCGACCCCTCAATCGTCAGGTTGCCTATCTCCGGTCTGCCGGTTGTATCTTCCGATTGCGACATTGCCATCTGTAGGTTACCCGCTTGTTGATATTACATGCCTGACGGCGGCCGGCGGAGCTTCTGCTTATGTGGCCCGGCCCGGCGCGTCACCGTCCGGCTCCCCGTAGCCGCCGCCGCCCGGTGTCTCAACGGTCACCACGTCTGCCGGTTCCACATCCAGCGTCTCCTTGCCGCCCACTTCCTTCCCGTTCACCAGATTGCGGCCCGGCCGGCCGGACCCGCCCCCTGCCGCGCCCCGGGGGCCGTGCCGCCTGCGGTCGGTCAGCAGCGACAGCCGCGCCGGCGCCAGCAGCCGGATGGACCTGACCACCCCGTCGCCGCCGCGATACCGGCCGCGGCCGCCGGAGCCGCGCCTCAACTCGTACCGTTCAACCCGCAGGGGGAAAGCCATCTCCAGCGCTTCTACCGGGGTGTTGAGCGTATTGGTCGTACCCAGGTGGATGCCGCTGGCGCCGTCCCGTCCCGGGCAGGCGCCGGCGCCGCCGCCGATTGTCTCATAATAATTGAAATCCTCGTTACCCAGGGTGAGGTTGTTCATGGTGCCCTGCCCCTGGGCCGGCAGGTCCATGGCCGACGATAAAGCCAGCACCAAGGCATCGGCGATGCGCTGGGAGGCCTCTACGTTTCCCGCGACCACCGCCGCCGGGGGGCGGGCGTTCACCAGGCAGCCTTCAGGGGCACTGATGTGCACGGGGCGGAGAGCGCCGGCATTGGCCGGGATATCCGGGTCGGTCACCGTCCTCATGACAAAGTAACAAGCGGAGCGGGTTACCGGCATGGGGCAGTTGAGATTGCCGCCCTCCTGCGGCGAGGTACCGTTAAAACCGATGAACACCTCTTCGCCCTGGATGCGGACGGTCACCGAGATGATCAGATCCTCGCCATCCCGCTCCAGGTAATCCTCCGCCTGCCACCTCCCGTCCGGCAGGGCGGCGATGGCGGCGCGCATACGCCGCTCCGCGTAGGCCACGGTCTCGTCCATCGCCGCCCGGACCACTCCCCGTCCCCGCCGCGCTATCAGCTCCAGCAGCCGGCGCGCCGCTATCTCCCCCGCGCCCAGCTGCGCCCGCAGGTCACCGCGCCTCTCAGTGGGGCGCCGCACCTGTTTGAGCAGGCCTTGGAGGAAACCTACCTGGAGCTCGCCGCGGCTCACCAGCCGCGTGGGTGGTATCACCACACCCTCGTCCTCCAGACGGGAAGAATCAGCGGGCATGCTGCCCGGTTCCTTTCCTCCTACGTCAGCGTGATGGGCACGGCTGGCGGCATAAGCGACTATGTCGCCATCGATGTCGATGGCGGATACCGTGGTAATGTCGGGCAGGTGGGTGCCGCCGCGGAAAGGATCGTTGAGGATGAAGACATCACCGGCGGCCGGTCTCTCCGCCAGCACCACCGCTACGGCGTCTGGCATGGCCCCCAGGTGCACCGGTATGTGCTCCGCCTGGGCTATCAGCGTGCCGGCGGCATCGAACAGGGCGGTGGAGCAGTCCCGCCGTTCCTTGATATTCGCGGAATAAGCGGAGCGCACTAGGGTCGCCCCCATCTCCTCGCATATGGAGCGGAGGGCGGAGCTCAGTACCTGGATGGTAATGGGGTCCAGTCTTTCAGCCATCTTGCTTGTCCTTTGTCCCGGTCCATACGCTCAGGTTGTCCCGATTCCGCTCCAGCCACAGGTTGCCGGCCTCATCAAGGCGCGCCTGCCAGCCGGGCGGCACCACGGTGGTGGCCTCTTCTTCTTCCACCACCACCGGACCCGCCAGGCGCCGCGCACCCATGTCGATCCGCTGCCATACCTCGATCTCCCGCCAGGCGCCGGCGAAGAAAGCCCGCCGCCGCTCAGGTCCCCTTCCCCCGGTGACCGCCGGGGTTACCGTTGGTTTCTCTCTCGGTACGGAGGCGACCAGGCGGATGTTGACCAGCTCCACGTCCTCGCCTTCCGCGTGGTATCCGTAAACTTTCTGGTGTTCCCCGTTAAAAGCGCGGACCAGCTCTTCCCGCCTCACGGGCCTGCCGGCGGATACGGTGAGTTCGTGTGACTGGCCCGCGTAACGCAGGTCTGCATACCTGGCAAGGACCGGCTCCGGCATGACCTCGCCTGCTATCAACTCCAGCTCAGCCCAGGCTTCTTCCAGCAGCTTCCCGTCCCAGCCGCACGTCGCCAGAACTGTCCTGACCCAGTCGCGGCGCTGGTCTCCCACTACCATGCCCATGGCGGAAAGCACGCCGCAGCTGTCCGGCACCATCACCCGGGCCATGCCCAGCTCCTCCGCCAGATCCGCCGCATGCATGGGGCCCGCTCCCCCGAAGGCCAGCAGCACGAAGCGGCGTAGGTCATGCCCCCGCCGGACGCTGATGACGCGGAGGGCCTTGACCATTTCGGCGTTGGCCACGCGGCGGATGCCCATGGCCGCTTCCTCCCGGGGCATCCCCAGCGGACCGGCCAGCCGGTCGATGGCGGCCTCGGCGGCGCCGCGGCCCAGTGCCATCCCCGCCGCGCCCCCCAGGGAGCCGCCCAGGTATCCCAGGCAGAGGTTGGCGTCGGTCACCGTGGCCGCGGCGGCGCCGTGGCCGTAACAGGCGGGGCCGGGTATGGCTCCGGCGCTTTGCGGGCCCACCCTGAGAGCGCCGCCCGCGTCCGTCCAGGCTATACTGCCGCCGCCGGCGCCTATGGTATGGATATCAATCATGGGCAACGCCACGGGGCATCCGCCCACCTCGGCACCGGCGGTAGTCTGGGCGGCCCCGTCGCGCACCAGGCTCACATCGGTACTGGTGCCTCCCATGTCGAAGGCGATCAGGTCCTCGATACCGCCGCGGCCACCTGCGAAGATGGCTCCCACCACCCCGGCGGCGGGCCCGGACAGCAGAAGCGGCGCGGCGCTTTCCCGGGCCTCCGCCAGCGGCAGCACGCCACCGCTGGACTGCATTATGGAAGGCAAGGGCAGGCCGTTTGCCACGGCCTTGTCACCCAGGGCCTGGATATAGCTCCCGACCACCGGTGTCAGGTAAGCGTCCACGGCGGTGGTACTGAACCGCTCATACTCACGGAACTGCGGCAGCACCCCACTGGACAGGGATACATGGACACCGGGGATCGCCTGTCTCAGCTTCTCGGCCAGCAGCTGTTCATGGGAGGGGTCGAGGAAGG
>CAJVWY010000079.1 GCA_913009925.1 uncultured bacterium | reverse complement strand
GGCAAGTTGTCGTGGGACGTTGTGAGGACAGGTGAGATGGAGGTGTGGGGGGTGGGGGGGGGGGGCGGGGGGGTGTGTTGTTTTTTTTTTTTTCAAGCAGAAGACGGCATACGAGATAAAGGAATGTGACTGGAGTTCAGACGTGTGCTCTTCCGATCTCTGTTTGACGGATCGATGGTGGATCTTATCAGGGCGAGCGGGCCGTTGGTTCTGGCGAACTCAATCAGGCCCCAATCATCCTGGATAAACGGGAGAGAAACAGACTGCCAGTACACGGCAAATATGATAGACAATATGGAACCAGCCAGGAAGAGATAATACATCTCCACCTTGTTGGTCCCCGGCCTGCTCTGTAAATGAAAAGATTTCATTCGGACTCCGGACCCGCATGGTCGTAGCTGTCATGGCGGAAGCTAATAGGGTACCCTCTAATTCCCGCGGGAGCGCAGCACCCGCCAGGCGAACCTGGGCAGGGCCGCCATGCGGCGGGCCCGCTGGGGCTCGATCCAGAGGCGGAACAGCCATTCCATGCCGGCCTTGCGCATCAGCCTGGGAGCGCGGGGTGTCTGTCCGGAGATGAAATCGAAGGCGCCGCCGACGCCGATGGCCACCCTGACGCCCTCCAGCCGGTCGCGGTTGCGGTCGATCCAGAGGTCCTGTTTGGGACAGCCGTAAGCCACTGCCAGCACGTCGGCGCCGGAGCGGTTGATCTCTTCCACGATGCGGTCGTCAGTGGCCGGATCCGGGTCGGCGCTGCTGGTGCCGGCCACCTTGAGGTCCGGGTGCCGGGATCTTAGTTCGCCGGCGGCAGCTTCCGCCACACCCGGTTCGCCTCCCAGCAGGAAGATACTGCGACCCTCCTTGACGCAGAGGCCGCAGATCCTGGGCAGCAGGCCGGTGCCGGTGACCCGGTCCGGAAGCGGGTCGCCCAGGATGCGCGATGCCCAGACGATGCCGATGCCGTCGGGGACCGACAGCTCGGCGGCGTTGATTATTCTCAGCAGTTTGCCGTTTCGCTCGGCGAGCATTACGTATTCGGGGTTGAGAGTGACCACCTGCTTACAGCCATCTGATGTCATCAGTTCGCGGATCACGTCCAGGGCCCGGCCGTAGTTGACCCGGTCCACCTTGACGCTCAGTAAGCGTAATCTCCCTGGTGACTGGTTATCCATTGTCTCCTGCCGTCAGCACCTGTTGATATATGGCGATTATCTTCTCGGCGACATCGCGCCAATCATAGCGGGAGGCGGCTTTCCTCGCCCGCAGGCCCATCCGCGCCGCTTCCGCTTCCCCCATCTCCAGGGCCGAGCCGATGGCTTCCGCCGCCGCCGAGCTGTCACTGAAATCCGCCAGGAAGCCGTTGTTGCCATCGTCGACGATATCCTGGAAGGCCTGGATGCGATTGACCACCACGATCACGCCGGCGGCCATGGCCTCGACGGCTGATATGCCGAAGGCCTCGTATTCAGATGCTGAGACGAACAGCCTGGCGCCGGCCAGGGTCTTCAGCAGGTCATCCTGAGACAGGTTGCCGGCGAAGGTGACAGACCCCCTGACGCCCAGGGACTCGGCTTGCATCTCAAGGTCTTCTCCCAGCCCTTCCCAGTCGGGGCCTACGATCACCAGCCTCGCCCGGGGCCGCCGCCCCCTGATGATGGCGAAGACGTTAAGCAGGCGGTCGATACGCTTGTTCCTGGAGATACGCCCCACGAACACCAGGTCCTCTCCCCGGACTTTCCTGTCAATGCCGGAGAAGAGATCATAATCTATACCATTCTCCACCAGAGTGATATTGTCGGTTATGCGCGAGAAGAGTTCCTCGTCCTTGGGGCTGCTGGCGATGACCCGGTCCACTCCCTTGAGCGACAGACGGGTGGCCGTGTTGAAGTAGGCTCTTTTAAATGAAGGGAACCACTGGGTATGGAAGAAGCCTCCGTGGGTGGAGAGGACCAGGGGCTTGTCATGGACTTTCTTCAGCGTTCCCAGCATATCCACGAAGAAATCGACGCCGTGGATATGGATCAGGTCATAGCGGGGCAGTAGCTCCAGCAGCCGCGGCGCGAAGAAGTAGCGGGCGTTGCCGCTGGAGGGGAGCCTGATCACGTCTATACCTTCGAGGTGCTCATGGGGCGGCAGGGGATCACCGCTCTTGAACAGGTAGTCCAGGGTGGCCACGTCGGAGCGGTGGCCGCGCAGCTGGAGCTGCCGGCAGAGGCTGGCTACATATGTTTCCATTCCCCCGGTGCTGGGTAGGAATTGGCGTACCACTTGTAGGATCTTCATCGGCAATGTGATGGTCGGCAGGTTCTGTCCTTTGCCTCGCTCCCGGCTTTCGAAGGCGGGCGTATTGCATGCAGGCGTCCGTGAATTATAAGATGTTTCGCTAACAAGGGCTAGAGAAAGAGGTGCAAAGGAGATGAAAAGGTTTTCGATAATCTTGTTGGTGGTCTCGATCATGGCGGCGGGGGCCATGGCGCTGCTGGCTTTGGGCTGCGGTGGTGGTGGCAAAGGTGACCCGGCGGAGGTCATCGACAGGGCTTACGCGAAAAGTTTCGATTACGATACGCTGCACTCCGAATACGATGTGCAGCTGAAGATCAGCGGGGACGCCTCGACGCTGTCACCGGAGCTTCAGGGGATCCTGCCGCTGGAACTGGGCATAAGCGGCTCAGCCGACATCGACAACAGCGACACGGAAAACCCGAAGATGCAGGCGACCGTGTCCCTCGATGGTCTTAATGAAATCATCCAGGGCCTGGTGGGAGGCACGAGCGCCAACGAAACGGAAGCGGCGGCTACGGCCAACATGATCGGGTCGCTGTTCTCGAACCTGGAGTTCAAGATGATCGACAAGGTGTTCTATGTCAATATGATGGGCTCCTGGTACCAGGTGGACACCAACGAGGTCGCCTCGCAGGTAGGTGGCGGCACGGATGAGGTCGACAGTAAATGCATACAGGACGCAGTCAAGGAGAAGGTGGTCCCCTCGGCGGTGCTGACCGGCATAGAAGAGATCGGCAGCGAGGAGATCGATGGGAAGCAGACCACCCATTACAAGGCCAGCATCGATATGGCCAAGCTGGTGGACGCCGCCGCGGAAGCTTCGCGCCAGTGTGACCAGGCGGAAACCGCCGGCGGGCTGGAGGGCGCCAAGTCCCAGCTGAACGAGATGTTCAAGAAGACGGACGTGGAGTTGTGGGTCGACGGTGACGACAACGTGCGCAGGTTCAAGATAGACGTGGAGATAGATACAGCCGCCCTCTCCAATATGGGTGACACGCCACTGGGCTCCGACCAGGAGAAGGCGCTGGAGTCGATGTCGATCGCCATAACAGCGACCGTAAACCAGTCCGGTTTCAACGAGGACGTCGATATCACTGCACCCGAAGGGGCTCTGCCACTCGAGGATCTGCTGGGCGGACTCGGTGTCGGCGGCAACGGCCTGGGTGGCGGCTTCGGTGGCATGGGCGGTGCCGGTGCGACCTCGTCGACGACCACCAACCCGTTCAATACCTGACAGCGGCCGGCCACGCCGGCGGCAACTGTTGAACGATACAGGGAGGCGCCCCGTCAGGGGCGCCTCTTCTTTATGTCCGCCGGCTGTTTTTACACACTTATTACACTTCCCTGACCCTCCCTTAATGCGGAAGGCCAATACTGTCATCAACTGCAAACGAGCCAAGGGAGGAGGTGTATGAGATGAGGAAGAGCTATAAGCTGTCGATGGCCGTGGTGCTGTCGCTGGCGGCGGTGCTGGCTCTGGGCGCCGGCCTGGCCGTGGCGCAGTCCGCTGCCGGTGACCAGGCAGCCCCGAGCGAACAGGCAATGGGCCCCGGCGGCCACGGGGGCCCTGGTGGACCCGGGCAGTCCGGTGGACGGCGCGGCCTGATGAAGGGCGGCGAGGTCGTCAGCGTAGGGGGGGACACTGTTACCCTTAAGACACGCAACGGCGAGGAGAAGTCGTTCACGGTAAACAAAGAAACTGCCTACCGCACCAAGGACGGTGAGGGTTCACTGGACGACGTGGTCCCCGGTGAGCGCATCGGCGTGAAGCTGGTCTCCAGGCCCGAAGAGGGTCAGGAGGGGATTGCCGCAGTGGTGCTCATTGGTCCACCGGGAAGGCACGGTATCAAGCCTGCGGTTGGAGAAGTGACAGCGGTGGACGGTAACACGGTTACCATCAATACCGGTGATGGTGAACTGCAGTTCACCATCCCGTCGATCGAAGTCGGCTCCCGCCTGGGAGTTGCCGCCGATAAGGACGGCAACGTCAAGGGTCTGATGTATGACCCGCCGCAACGGCCGCCGGCGCCGGCCGGGCAGTCCGGACCGCCTGCGGAGTGACGCAGATGAACCGGAGCTGACCGGCAGAACCGGCAGCGGGACAGTGTGGTAATGAGGACCGGCCCGCCCGCGGTAGCGGGCGGGCCGGTCCGGCAGGCGGGCGGCGGAAAGACGCATCGGGTCAAGGCAGGGCTGGATTCGGATATAATGGACGGCGACTTGCAGCCACAGGATGGGATCATGACCGGAACCTCCGTGCTCCTGGTTGAAGATGAGAAGAACATAGCCTCCTTCATCGCCATGTACCTCAGGAAGGAGGGTTTCACCGTGGAGACCGCCGGCAGCGGCAGCGAGGGCATCGCCCGGGCGGGAAAGATGTCGCCGCAGCTGATCATCCTGGATATCATGCTGCCGGACATGGACGGCTTCGAGGTATGCCGCCGTCTGCGCCGGGAGTCGGATGTGCCCATCATCATGCTCACAGCCCGGGATGCTCCCACGGACAAGGTGGTGGGCCTGGAACTGGGCGCCGACGACTATATGACCAAACCTTTCGACCCGCGGGAACTGGTGGCGCGGGTCAAGTCGGTACTGAGGCGGGTGAACCCGCGGGCGAGGGAGGCATCCGTCCCGGTGACCGCCGGCGGCATCACCCTGGACCCGGGGCGTCACGAGGTAAGCGCCGGGGGCGGGGACGTCAAGCTCACCGGCAAGGAATTCGACCTGCTCCACTACCTGATACTCAATGCCGGCCTGGCGCTCAGCCGCCAGCAGCTGCTGCAGCAGGTGTGGGGATACGATTTCGCCGGCGATACGCGCACCGTGGATGTGCATATCAACCAGCTGCGCAAGAAACTGGGCGGCGCCGCCGGCATCGAGACCGTGCGGGGCATCGGCTACAAATTCATCGAATGAGTATGCCTCCGGCCAGCGGCGAGACAGCCGCGTCTCAGCCATGATGCCATTTACCAAAAGCCTCAAGGGGAAGCTGGCGGTCTACTTCGCCGTCTCCATCTTCATCTCCCTGCTGCTGTCGGGGCTGCTGTCCGTGGGCCTGGTGCAACGCTACCTGAGGCAGAAGACGGTGGCCGACCTGGTGACCCAGGCGCAGTCCATCGCCGGCCGCATCGAATCCGAGGGCCTGCCGCTCCGCCGGTTCACCCAGGACCTGGAGCAGGTCCAGGGCGTCAAGGTCATCATCGTCCCTTACCAGGACGAGGAACTGAGAGGCCTGCCCCACCGAGGTTTCAGGGGCGAGTTGGCGGAGCTGTCCAACCGGCCCCTGCCATTCATCGACTGGGAGCTCCTGGGGCGGGGGGAGACGCAGACATCACAGGTCCAGATCCCCGGAATAGAGAAAGAGGCGATGGCGGCGGCCCATGCTTTCTATATCAACGGTGAGCTGGCGGGGGCGGTGGTCGTCTCCAAATCGGTCAGCGCCCTTCAGCCCTGGCGTCCTCTGGCGGGCGAGTTCCTCATAGCCGCCCTTATAGCACTGGCCATCTCCCTGCTGTTCGCCGTTTTGCTGGCCCGTCACCTGTCGCGGCCCCTGCACCAGATAACCCAGGCGGCGGTGGCGGTGGCCGACGGCGACTTCAGTAAACAGGTGACCGTCGACTCCCAGGACGAGATCGGCCGGCTGGCGGACGCTTTCCGCTTCATGACCGGCGAGGTACAGAAGTCCCAGCAGCAGCAACGGCAGTTCGTCATCAACGTCA
>CAJVWY010000078.1 GCA_913009925.1 uncultured bacterium | reverse complement strand
GGCGGACGACCCGGTGGCCATGATCCAGGCCGTGCGTTCCGTGGTGCACGACGGCGCATCCGCGGCAGAGGCCATGGAGAGATACGAGAGCCTCAAGGGCGGCGAAGTGGGCGCGGCCACCTGATAACAGCTCATTAGACCGTGAAACATCAATGAAGGTTCCACATGCGTGTGTGAACAAGATAGCGCGCCGGGTCGTGTCTCGCGGCTGATGGAGAAGGGATAAAGCCATGCGCGTAGCCATGTATTACAGCAACAGCGATGTGCGGCTGCAGGAGATGCCGGTACCGGAGATCGGGGCCGGCGAGCTGCTGGTCCGTGTCATTGCCAGCGGCATCTGTGGCAGTGATGTCATGGAATGGTACCGTGAGCACAAGGTGCCGCTGGTCCTCGGTCACGAGATCGCCGGCGAGGTAGTCGGGGTGGGGGAGGGTGTGGAGAACTTTCATGAGGGCGACCGGGTGGCCGTCACCCATCACGTGCCCTGCATGACCTGCCACTACTGCCGCAGCGGCCATCACACCGTTTGTGAGACCCTCAGGACCACCAGCTTCGACCCCGGTGGCTTCGCCGAATTCGTGCGGATCCCGGCCATCAATGTTGAACGGGGAACCTTCCTCCTGCCCGACTCCGTTTCCTATATACAGGGTTCTTTCATGGAGCCGCTGGCCTGCGTGCTGCGTGGCCAGAAGCAGGCCCGTTCCTTCCCCGGCTGCTCGGTGCTGGTGGTCGGCAGTGGCATATCCGGGCTGTTACATGTCATGGTGGCCCGGGCCCTGGGGGCGGGGCGCATCGTAGCCACTGACGTTGTTGATTTCCGGCTGGAGGCCGCCCGGCGGCTGGGCGCCGAAGAGACCATCAAGGCGGATGAAGACGTATCCGCCGCATTCCGCCGGATGAACGACGGTCGCGGCGCCGATCTGGTCATCACCTGCGTCGGCGCTGCTCAAGCCATCGAGCAGTCTCTTCAGGCCGTGGCCCGCATGGGCACCGTACTGTTTTTCGCCACCACCAGACCGGAGTTCAAGCTGCCGCTGGCTGTCAACGAGTTCTTCTGGCGTAGAGAAACAACCCTTACCAGCAGCTATGCCGGCAGTCCCGCGGACTGCGAGACAGCCCTGGAACTCATTCGCGCCGGCCGCCTGCCGGTGGAGGAAACCGTTACCCATCGCCTGCAGCTGGTTGATATAGGCCGCGGTTTCGAACTGGTGGCGAATCCGGGTGAATCGATAAAGGTTATTATCGAACCTCAGTCGTTTTGAACCGGTATCACCAGCACCGGCATTCATTTCTTAAACATGCGACCTCCTGAAACCGGTTGTCAGTGACCGACTCATATCGATAGCCAGGTGTTCCCGGTAGCCCCCAGGGTAGGGGTCATCCGGAAATCCAGATTATTCCACGCAGATGGAGCCTGATTCATAAAGCGGTATGAGCTTCGCCGGCAAAACACCCGGAGACAGCGGCGCACCGTCTTGCCATAGCTGGTGCCGCTAGCTAAAATGAGACCGCTACCAGCCAGACGTTTTCACTGAAAAGGGCGATTAGCTCAGTTGGGAGAGCACCAGCTCGACAAGCTGGGGGTCAGTGGTTCGAACCCGCTATCGCCCACCAAATATTTCCTCCTGTGTTACCCGAGACCTTGACGCCAAACAGGTTTCGTACTTCCAATGAAGAATTTGGACATATGGGTGGCGTGACTCATAATACAAATTCGTATCCCATCAAAGCCCACTGGCAACTGATTGCATGCCTGACCGTTCTCTCATTGCTACTTGTTTCATGCGGCACCGGGGAAACAGCTGATTCTCCGGGCATAGATTCCCCGGCAAGCAATCTCACTCAGTCATCGGAAACAGATGAGACCGGGGAATCGGGCGGGGGTTCCGGAGCAGAAGCCGGAATAAGTGGGACAATCCTGTTTAATCAGGTAAGTGTCGGCAACGGCGGTCGAAACATCGAGATAACGACCTGGGCGATAAGTCCCGACGGGGGCGACCCCCGCAGAATTCAAAACAATACCGGGGTAGTACCGCTTCAGGACCGCACCGCACCCTTTCTGACCCTGTCTCCCGACTGCACCCGTCTTGCATATATCGCCAACAAGGAACAGCAGAACGACATGAACGGAAGATTGATGCTGATGGGGGCAGATGGAAGCAACCTGATCCAGCTGAGCGAACTGCCGGCGCAAGATCTTGTCTGGTCTCCTGACGGAACCCGCATCGCTTTTGTCGAGGCGAGTCAATTACTGCCCATATCGAAACCAGGCGAAGGGACCAGTGAACGAACCCCGTCCGTGCTTCATGTCATTTCCGTCTCGGGCGATGGACTTCTAACATTGCCCTTGCCGCAACCTCCTTTGAGCATCGCCTGGTCACCGGACGGCAAACGTTTCGCGTTCGCCATGAATGATCTGCAGAGACATCTCGTGGACATATACACCATGAACGCAGATGGCACGGATATGGTAAACATCACTGAAGGCATGAGGCCGGCGGAGGAAGAGGATCATTACACCCCGGAAATAAGGGAGAAGGTGGATGCCGGCCTGCTGCTAATGTCGGAACCGGGTTTTCCCGTATGGTCACACGACTCGCAACGCCTCGCTTATATCACTGAAGAGGCAAACAGTAAATCAGTCTGGGTGGTTGATCTCAGGAACCTGGACCACCGGCGCATCTGGCGGTCCAGCCGTGTCAACGGCGCATTCTCCGCGGCGACGATCGCGTGGTCTCCGGACGACTCAACGATCGCCCTGTCGGCTGCGTCTGATGACATGGATCCCGCTGCGCCCAGAACCGGGCACAGCAAACTATGGCTGGTTGTAGCGGACGGATCGAGTCACCGGTTATTGTTTGAGGGGGAGTACGAAAACCTTTTGTTTGCCTGGTGTACCTGCCGGGAGATCCCCGCGGAGCTCGGCCCGGGTACATAGGGGATCAAGGCCGGTCCGGTCGGCAACACCGGAACAACCACACTCCGCAGAATACCAACCTCCGCGCCGCCGTCGGACAGGATTCTAAACATTTATGCTAAACTTGGCGACGGTATCGTCTATGGAGATAAAACTTCCCGATAACAGCACCATCGAGGTCCCGGAGGGGTCCACCGCCGGAGACGCGGCTGCCGTGATCGGCAAGGGCCTGGCCAGGGCCGCTGTGGCCGCCGAGGTCAACGGCGAGCCGGTGGACCTTTCCCATCCCCTGAATGAAGGCGACACCCTCTCCATCATCACCGCTGATTCCGAAGCGGGGCTGGAGATAATGCGGCACAGCGCTGCCCATGTGCTGGCCGATGCGATGATGCAGCTCTATCCCGGAACCAAGCTGGGTATCGGCCCGGCCATCACCGACGGTTTCTATTACGATTTTCTGCTGCCGCAGCCCATCTCTGAATCCGATCTGGCCGTCATCGAGGCGAAGATGGCTGAGATAATCGCCGCCGCGGCTCCCTTTGAGCGGCAGGAGCTGGAGCGCGAGGAGGCGGCGCGCAGGTTCAGCGACCAGCCCTTCAAGCTGGAGCTGCTGGAAGAGCTGCCCCTGGAAGAGAAAGCCACCATCTACGCCGAGTACGATTTCGTCGATCTGTGCCGCGGACCGCATGTCCCGGATACAGGCAGGATAAAGGCGTTCAAGCTCCTGTCCGTCGCCGGCGCCTACTGGCGCGGCGATGAAAGCAACCGGATGCTGACCCGGATCTATGGCACCGCCTTCAATTCAAGGAAGCAGTTGGAAGAGCACCTGGAGAGGCTAAAGGAAGCCGAACGGCGCGACCACCGGGTGCTGGGCAGGCAACTGGACCTGTACCACATCGATGACGAGGTTGGCGCCGGGCTGCCGCTCTGGCATCCCAAGGGGGCGCTGATCCGCAAGATAATCGAAGATTTCTGGCGGGACGCCCACCTGGCCAGCGGTTACGAGATGGTGATGATCCCCCACATCGCCAGTGTCGAACTGTGGAAGACATCGGGCCACTGGGACTTTTACCGCGAGAACATGTATTCCCCCATGGATATCGACGGCCAGGAATTCATCGTCAAGCCGATGAACTGCCCGGGCCATATCAAGATCTACAAGTCACGAACGCGTTCATACCGGGAGCTGCCTATCCGCTGGGCGGAGCTGGGAACGGTCTACCGTTACGAGCGCAGCGGCGTGCTGCACGGCCTGCTCAGGGTACGCGGCTTCACCCAGGACGACGCCCATATCTTCTGCCGCTCCGAACAGCTGCAGGACGAGATCATCGGCGTTATCAGGTTCGTCCTGTACATGCTGAAGACTTTCGGTTTCGAGGAATACGAAGTCTACCTGTCGACGCGACCGGAGAAATCCGTGGGCAGCGATGAGCACTGGCAGCAGGCCACTGAGGCGCTGAAGGTGGCCCTGGAGACGGTTGAGCTCGATTATCGGATCGACCCGGGCGAGGGCGTTTTCTACGGCCCCAAGATCGACATGAAGATCAGGGACGCCCTGGGGCGCGCCTGGCAATGCACCACTATCCAGGTAGACTTCAACCTGCCGGAACGTTTCGACGTGACCTATATCGGCGAGGACAACAGCGAGCACCGGCCGATCATGATCCACCGGGCGCTGCTGGGCTCGCTGGAGCGTTTCATGGGCTGTCTCATTGAGCATTATGCCGGGGCGTTCCCCCTGTGGCTGGCTCCGGTCCAGGCGGTGATACTGCCGATCGCCGACCGTCATGACGCCTACGCCCGGCAGGTGGAGAACAGACTGACCGGGGCGGGTATACGCGTGAAGACAGACTATCGCCAGGAGTCCGTCGGCAAGAAGATCCGGGACGCCGAGGTGGAAAGGCTGCCCTATATGCTTATCGTCGGCGACCGTGAGGAGGAGGGCGGCACCGTATCGGTACGTTCACGCGACGCAGGTGACCTGGGCATCCGGGACCCGGAGGAGCTTGCCGCCGACATGGCCAGGCAGATAGAGGCGAGATCATGATATATTCGCTCGCGCCTGGCCGATGACAGGAACTGGTGGATCCGTATGAAGAGCATCCGGCTGGCACTCGGCCAGATCGACAGCACTGTCGGTGATTTCGACGCCAACGTCGACAAGATCGGCGAGTACATCGGGCGCGCCGCCGATATGGGGGCGGACCTGGTAGCCTTCCCCGAACTGGCGCTGACCGGCTATCCCCCCGAGGACCTTACCTTCAACCCCGATTTTATCCGGGCTAATACGCAGGCCCTGGAGCGTCTGCTGCCCCTGGCCGATGGCATCGTAGCGGTGGTCGGGTTTCTTGACGGTATCAACCCGGTGTACAACGCCGCGGCGGTGCTGGCCGGCGGTCGCGTCGCCGGCGTCTGCCACAAGATGCGCCTGCCCAACTATGGCGTGTTCGACGAGTTCCGTTACTTCAGCGCCGGTAAACGACCCACCGCCTTCGAGTACGGCGGCAGGCTGATCGGCATCAGCATCTGTGAGGACATCTGGTATCCGGATGATCCTGCCGGTTCCCAGGTGGCGGCCGGAGCAGTGCTGCTGCTCAATATCTCGTCTTCACCTTACCGTGTGGGGCGGACCCGGGCCAGGGAGGAGATGCTCAAGACCAGGTCCGGCGACTACGTGACCCCGGTGGCCCTGGTGAACATGGTGGGCGGGCAGGACGAGCTGGTCTTTGACGGCAACAGCCTGGTTTACAATGAGTACGGCGAACTGATCGCGCGCGGCAGGAGCCTGGAAGAGGATCTGGTCCTGGTGGACATCGACTTCGACGAGGTGCAGGAGTCACGTCGCCAGGATGCCAGCCACCGCCTGGACGGCATCGTCACTCGCTACCCCGGACCGATCCATAGTTTTTCACTGGGAGTGAAGCCGCCCTCGGAGTCCGGAGAGCCGCGGCGGCCGATGGCTGTGCACCTGCCCGAACCGCTTGCCGGCAGCGCCGAGGCCTACCAGGCGCTCAAGCTGGGCCTGGGTGATTACGTGCGTAAAAACGGTTTCAAAAAGGTCGTGATCGGCATGTCCGGCGGCATCGACTCCTCG
>CAJVWY010000077.1 GCA_913009925.1 uncultured bacterium | reverse complement strand
TACTTCTGTCGGTGGTAGTCGTGTGTCTGTTTTTTTTTTTTTTAATGATACGGCGACCACCGAGATCTACACTCTTTCCCTACACGACGCTCTTCCGATCTCAGCTGCGAATTGTACTCGCCGACGATACGCGACACCTGTTCCATCACCTGCCAGGTCTCCTCTATCTCCTGCTCCGACTCGCCCGGGAAACCGATGATGTAACTGTAGGAGATCTTGACGCCATGCCGGGTGGCCACCCGCGCCGCTTCCAGGATGTCTTCCGGCTCTATATCCTTCTGCATCGTATGCAGCTGTGTCTCCGAACCGCTCTCGGCCCCCACCAGGAAGGCCCAGAGCCCGCTCTGCTTGAGGATATCGAAGGTGGCGTCCGCGAACTTCCCCAACTGCGGCGCCCGGGCATTGGCGGCCCAGCCGAACCGCATGCCCTTCTCCACCATCTTCTGGGAGATCTCCACCGCGCGGCGTTCGTTGACGAAATAGGTGGAATCGAAATACATTATGCCGTTTACTCCCAGGAAGCTCTCCAGGAACTCCAGGTCGGCGAGCACCCGGTCCGGGGTATAGGCCTTCCAGCGGCGCCCGTAGACCAGGGGCTCGGCGCAGAACTGGCAGCGGGCCGGGCAACCCTGGCTGGAAACATAGTTGATCACACGCGAACCCACGTGCATGTTGTTCAGGTACCGCCGGGGCTGCTCCAGTTTCTCATAGGGCAGGCGGGGGAACTGGTTTATATCCGCCACCTTGCGCCCCGGATTGGATACGGTCTCGCCTTCACGGGTGAAGGTTATGCCCTCCACGTCGGCGAAATCCTCGCCCTGGCTCAACCTGCCCGCCAGCTCCAGCAGTGTCAGCTCCCCCTGGCCCCGCACCACCGCGTCGACGAACCGGTTGCGGCTGGTCTGCTCCGGCAGGATGGAGGGATGGTAACCACCCCATATGATGGGCAGCTTCAGCCCCGCCTCCCTTACGGCTTTCGCCGCCTCCAGCCCGAAATGGATCTGGGGTCCGGTCATGCAGCTGATGCCCAGCATCAGCGAGCCGCGGCACTCTTCCACCAGGCGCTCGCGCCATCGCGGTTCCAGGTTGGCGTCCAGCAGCACCACATCGTACCCTTCGGCGAACAGGGGCGCAGATACCGCCATTATGGGCAGCGGCGCCCAGGTCCAGGGGTGATAGACCCTGTCGAAATGGTTCCTGGGATAAAGCAGGATGACTTTTTTCCGGTTACTCCTGGTCATAATCTGCCGTTCTGCCTGGTTTGTTTACCGGCGACCACAGCTCATCCAAGATCCGTCCGGTTCAACCTGAAGATCATTATCTCGCGATCGGTCCCTTCATAAAGAGTCTTGACCAGCTCCCACTGCGGGTGTTCACCCGCAGGCATCAGCAGTTTTGCAAGGTCCGGCCGCCAGTCAGCAAGCTCCTGCTTCCCGATCACCAGGTAGTTGACGCTTTTGTCGCGGGCATAATCGGTTGTTTTTTGATAGTCGGCGTAAGGAAGGATCACATCTATCCCGTCAGCGTAAAAAGCCGGTGAATAATATCTGCTGAGTATCCTTTCCCCCGGCCCCGCAGTCTCCTTGATCCATTCACCCGCCACCCGGTATTGGATCGGATAGCTTTTCCTCAGCACCATGGATAATGAGAAGACCAGTAGCGGCACCAGGATAGCGATGCCTACCAGCCAGGGTACCCTGGACCGCCACAACGAATGGCGTTCCTCGCCAAAGGACAGGAGTAATGTCTCATCACCCCATTGCTCGAGCCGCTGCCAGCCCTGGGCCACCCATACGGCTATCAGAGGCAGGAACGACAGGAAGAAACGGTCATGCACATAGAAGGCTATGACGAACAGGGCCGGCGTCATCAGCAGGAGAAAATAGCCGACACCCTCCGCCCGTCGCCGGCTCCAGCCACTGGCGAACAGGCCGAGGCCCAGTAACGGCAGCAACCAGAGCGGCAGTATCTTCGGCATCTCCTCCGTGATAAGGATGCTGCCCTGCCTGGCAAATACCTTTGCCGCCAGCACCGGTTCCCTGACAAAATTCTTCAGGGGGTCGTTGTATTCATCGAGTCGCAAGACGACAACATCCTTTCCGTCATCAGTGAGCCCCTCAAGCTCCTTCTCCCAGGCCAGGGTGCCGTAACTAAGATCGTGGGTGGAGGTGTAGTAGTTGCCGCCGGTGGCTTTTCCATTGTAGGTCCACTCGCCCAGCTCCGCGTGGAGGAAAACAAAGTAGGGTACGGCATAAATGGAAAAGAACAGCAGAAAGATCAACATGGCCTTTATCATCTGACGCCACAGACCATAGTAGATACTCCGTGCCGCCAACAGCACCAGGAAAATAAGGGGATAAAAGATCGCCGCGGGATTGGCGAGATAGGCAAGCCCCAGCGAAGCTCCCGCCAGCGTACTGCACGGTAGCCGGCACCCTTTGATCATGTGGAATCCAAACACAAATGCCAGCGTCAGGAAAAAAATATAGACGCTCTCATTGTAGATCCTGGAAGAATAGTCAACAAACAACGGCAGCACCGCGACGATCGCCGCCGCCATCAGCCCTACCCTCTCACTGACGAACTCTTTTCCCAACAGATAGGTCGGCAGCAGGATAAGGCTGCCGAAAAATATCACGACCACATAGGCGGCAACGACGTAATCCCTGACTATCGTGAATAAACCTGCTATCAACAAGGGCAGCAACGGCGAAAAATGCGTAGCGGTCCTGCCTGCCTCGGTGATCCCCTTCACTCCGTTTCCGGATACAAGATTCTGCGCCATGCGCACATAGGCGGTTTCGTCCAGCATGATCATCTGCCGCGACAGTACCGCCACGATGCGCACTATCATCGCCAACAGGATAAGCAGGAACAGGATCCTGCCCGAGCTCAGCCGGGGCCTGGTTAATGTATCGCTTGTATTATTTATGATTTCATCCATCAGGCTGTTCCTTCAGGCTCCAGTCCGCCTTCCTGTAGACCCTTATGCCGTCCTCTTCAAATATCAGCTGGTAGGAACTACCCGGTGCGACCACGAAGCTGAATGACCCCTCATCATTATAAAACCGGTTCCCGAACGGTTTCAGAATCACATATTCAGCCTTTTCCAGCTGCTCCAGGCCCTGCGGCAACCTGTCGGGCTCCTCCGGCACGTCCCAGATCAGAGGCTCATACAGGCCCCAACGTGATGAGAGGCGGGGGAAAACCCGTCCGTCGTTGGAGGCGACAGGAGCGCCCGCGGGCACCATATCGATTGCCTTGTTCAGGGCCGCCGCTTCCACCGGCCCCCCTAACGGAAGGTTAT
This sequence comes from uncultured bacterium, assembly GCA_913009925.1. Classification (GTDB taxonomy): domain Bacteria; phylum Actinomycetota; class Thermoleophilia; order BMS3ABIN01; family BMS3ABIN01; genus BMS3ABIN01. Next base: position 2,748 of record CAJVWY010000077.1, on the reverse strand, counting down.
AGGTCCACAGATGTGCGGTTGAACCGATCAGGGCGATGAATACCACCGAAGATATTATAGCTGTTTTGCGTCTAGCCGCTGCTGAAACCCTTTGTTGCACTCTGTTGATGAAGCTGACGATACCCAGCCAAAGCGCTGATACTATCAAAACCGAGTAATGGGCGATCCCCCCCGCCGCCAGAGAAACATCGTTGCTGCGCGCCATAAAGGTTGCGAGGTTCGGCAATGCGAAGATGCTCACCAGGCTGGTCCAGGGCAGGATGAAACCCATGGGCATGAGGAGATTGTAAACATAGCTTTTCTGTAGGCGCCATGTCTCCTCCAGGGCATAAAGAGGATGGCTCCCTATCGTCTTGATCATCTGCGCCGGCGAGTCGCCGAAATGCCCGTAATAAAGATTGAAGACCCAGTGTTCGGTCGTGGCCGTGAATATCAGCACCACGACCGACTGCCAGACGATCCAGGCCGCGAACGGAGCGATAACCCATTTCCAGGGCATGCGCTTCAACAATGAATAGAGGGAGAAGACCAGGGCGGCCGGGATAAAGTCTTCCCGTACCGCCAACACCATCAACAGGAAAAACATGAACAGGCCGAACCGCTTCTCCATGAAGAAATAAAATGCCGCAAAGAAGAACACGGCGACGAAAACCACCTCGTAACCTGAAGTAAAGTGCTGTGAAACTATCTCCGGATGAAAAAGGAACGCCGCCGACAGTAAAAGCCCGGCAATCCCGCTGCCGGTAAACCTGCGAGCACAATAAAACAGCGGAACCGCGGCCAGGGCCAGCGCCAGGCTCCGCAGCAACAGGATCGTGACCGGTGACTGGTACAGGGCATAAACCGGAAGGATCATCAACAGGAAGGGCGAAACGTGGGTGCTCAGGTAACTTCCGGAGGTCTCCTCCAGGGACGAATAAAAGAAGTCGCCCCTGAGCGTCGCCCACAGGGTCTGGTTGTACTGGGCCAGATCACTGTGATAGCGGAACTGGCTGTAAGCCAGCAGGGCGAGCCCGGCAAACACCACAAAATACAGGGCCGTCCCTCCCCAGAGGATGCGGACTGAGTTCTTCTCCAGGGCGGCGATCACCTTGTCGAAGCGCCGCCAGAATAACAGCAGCTTTATACAGATGCTGCCGGCCACCGATATCCCCAGCAGCCACAAACAGAGTGCGGCAAGGCGGGTGAGCGAGGGGTTCCCTTTCAGGAAGGAACTGAACACCCTGTGGCTGAGGTACGGCGAGGATAACGGGAAAACCACGAAAGGTATAAGGGAGACGGCGACCTTGCGCGAGGCGTCTTGCAGCGGGATACCCGTCAACCTGGAAAGAAGCCCGGATTCCGCCAGCCACACCGCCATCAGTCCCAACGCCGCCGCCAGCGCCGCCGCCAGCCGTACCCCGGTCGCCCAACCCAGCGCGCCCGTCAGCGTCCAGGCGAAGACCCCACAACCTGCTGACAGCGCCGGCGGCAGCCAGACCGTCAGACGTTTTCTCAGGAGGGCGGCTGCAGACAATCCGGGTTCTCCTGTACGAAACCTAGGATAGAATCGATTACCTGGCTGAGCTGTGCCTGGTCGATCTCAGGGAAAACGGGCAACGAAAGGATCTCCTTCACTATCCGTTCAGTGACCGGCAGAACCATACCCCCCGTCTCATCTGCATAAGCCGGCTGCTTATGCACCGGGACCGGATAGTGGATAAGGGTCCGCACCCCCCTGGTTGACAGATACGACTGTAATTCATCCCGCCTGGCTGTCCGGATAACGAACAGATGATAAACATGGCGCCCCCATTCCCGCTCCACCGGCAGGGTCAATCCCGAGCCGGCCAGCCCCCGGTGATAAACAGCCGCAGCCCGCCGGCGCCTGTCCGAATATTCATCCAGCCTCTTCAGCTTTATCCGTAATATTGCCGCCTGTATTTCGTCCAGCCTGCTGACATCGCCCTTGTAGACGTTCAGGTATCGCTGCTGGCCCTGGCCGCAGTTGGCCAGTGAACGGATCTTGGCCGCCAGGCCGCTGTCGGCGGTCACCACGGCGCCGCCGTCGCCGCAGGCCCCCAGGTTCTTTGTGGGGTAAAAACTGAAGCAGCCCACGGTACCGATGGTTCCGGCCGCGCGCCCCTTGTATGCGGCGCCATGGGCCTGGGCACAGTCCTCTATCACAGCCAGCCCGTGTTCCCCGGCAAAAGCCATTATGGGGTCCATGTCCGCCGGGTGTCCATAAAGATGCACCGGCATGACCGCCCTGGTCCGGTCGGACCTCGCCCTTTCCAAACCCTCCGTATCCATGCAATAGGTATCATCATCCACATCCAGGAAAACCGGCCGGGCACCGACCTTGGAGATGGCCAGGGCCGTATTCACCGCGGTATGGGAAACGGTGATCACCTCGTCACCGGGACCTACGTCCAGCGCTTTGAGCGCCAGGTACAGGGCATCGGTTCCGGAATTCACCGTGGCGACCTCCACCCCTCCCAGCCAGCGGCCGAATTCTTCCTCAAAGGCCTCGACATTTTCGCCGAGCACGAAGCAGCCGCCGGCAAGCACCCGGGAGACAGCCGCATCGATCTCAGCCTTAAGGTCTTCATAGCCGACGCGCAGATCGATGTAAGGGACACCCATGACTAGATGAATTCCAGGTGTTTCCGGTTTTCAACTATCCAGTCGCGCGCCAGCACGGCCGCCTCGTGGAACGGACAGTCGAACACGGCGCATTCCCTGGGCCTGGTGGCGTGAAACGCATCG
>CAJVWY010000076.1 GCA_913009925.1 uncultured bacterium | reverse complement strand
AACGAAGTAAAGGAACGGTGATGGAAGTCAGAGGTGGGGTAGTAATATTTTTTTTTTTTTCAAGCCGAAGACGGCATACGAGATAAAGGAATGTGACTGGAGTTCAGACGTGTGCTCTTCCGATCTAACCTGTTCTGGGCTTTCGCCTACAATACGGTGCTCATACCAGTAGCCGCCGGCGTCCTCTATCCGTTCTTCGGCATCACGCTCAACCCCATGTTTGCCGCCGCCGCCATGGGGCTCTCTTCGGTGACTGTGGTCAGCAACTCCCTCCGGCTAAGACGTTTCCGGCCGCCGCCGGCCGGGTAGTCTGTTTACGAAAACCAGGGAAAGGAGCTCAGCGATGCCCAGGCCCCGTGACTATTTCCAGATCGCCCAGTTCTCCGATATCCATTGCGGCGATGCCCGTTACGACAGCGAGCTGATGAGGGCGACCGTGGACGAGATAAACCAGCTGGGTCCGGATCTCACCGTGGTGGCGGGTGATCTTACCGCTGGCGGCTACCGGGAGCAGTTCAGCGAGGCGAAGAAATACATAGACCAGATTGAGTGTGACCAGGTGCTGGTGATGGCCGGCAATCATGATTGCCGGAACGTGGGCTTTCTCCATTTCGAGGAGATGTTCGGCCCGCGGCGCTCGAAGACCCTGGAGCTGGATTTCCGTGTCGGCTGCGACGCCCTCTCCGGCGGTATGCAGGAGCGGGTCAGGATCCTGGGACTGGACTCCAACAAGCCCGACCTCGACGACGGCGAAGTGGGCAGGGACCATTACAGCTGGATAGACGACCAGTTCCCCACCGCCGGGGACTACAAGATATTCGTACTGCACCATCACCTGGTGAGTATCCCCGGCACGGGCAGGGAACGTAACGTGGTGTGGGACGCAGGCGATGTGCTGGAGCGCCTGCGGGCTGTGAAGGTGGACCTGGTCCTCTGCGGACACCGGCATGTCCCCTATACCTGGCCACTGGCCGATATGCTCATCATCAGCAGCGGCACCGCTTCGACCTGGAGGACCAGGGGCTTCACGCAGCCGTCCTATAACGTCATCCGCATCGGCTCCGACGCGGTCACCATCACCACCAGGGTGCCTGGCGGCGAGGTGGTCGGGGAGGAGAGGTTCCTGAGGCAGGCGCAGATGGAGCCGGTATAAACATCCCGGTCCCGGCTCCTTGACACCCGGCTCCCGGGAAAGGTAAGCTTTCGCCGTCCACATGAAGAGGGGAATCGTTTCACCGCTTACACGTTCATGAACAGGGGCGGTACCCTCGCCCAAAGTCGATTACGGGAGAGTGATGGTTATGTCGAGATTCTGGAAGTATCTGGTCCTGGCGTTGTTAATTGTCGGACTGGTGATACCCACGGTTTTTGTGGCAACCGGTTGTGGCGGCGAAAAGACCACCACGGCAGCGGAGACGATAGCAGCTGTTGACAATTCGACAGCTTTGGCGGAAAGGGCCAATGAAGTCCTCTCCGCGGATGTGGGCGATTACCCGGGTAACTCCATCAAGGGCAGCGATCTGGCGGCGACGTTGGCCGACCCCGCTAAGGCGGACACGGTCTATGTGCTGGATGTGCGGGCCGCCAAAGACTATGAAGCCGGCCATATCAAGGGAGCGGAGAATGTTCCCTTTGCCGAATGGGCCGCGCCGGACAGCCTGGACACGCTACCCAAGGACAAGATTATCGTCGTAGTCTGTTACACAGGGCACACGGCGGCTGAAGTCGTGGGCGGACTGCGCATGCTGGGCTACGACGCCATCGCTCTCAGGGCGGGCATGATGGGCTGGGTCCAGGGCGGCAACAACCAGAAGGTGGCCGACTCTCTGCTGGCGGCGGCCAACCCCACTGTCAACACTCCGGCGGAGCCGTCACAGAAGGGCGTTCCCAGCGGTCCCCTGAGCAAGCCTTCTGATGATCTCTATGAGACCATCGCCGGCATCGCCAACACTGACATGAGCAGCATGCCCACCAGCGGCGATTACGCCTTCAACGTGATCAGCGCCACCAACCTGGCGGCGAAGCTGGCCGATCCCGCACAGAAAGAAGAGCTCTTTCTTCTGGATATCCGCAGTGCCAAGGATTACGAGAAGGTCGGCCATATCGAAGGGGCTACGAACATACCCTTCGCCGATGTGGCCGTGCCGGAAAACCTGGACCGCCTGCCCAGGGACAAGAAGATCATCGTGATCTGCTATACGGGCAATACGGCGGCGCAGACCACCATGATCCTCAGGATCCTGGGATACGATGCGTCGGTCCTGAAGTTCGGCTCCATGGGCTGGACCGTTACCCCCAATACCCAGGGCTACGTGGACTACATCACCAGCTCCAACCAGCCGGTGGTGCAGTAGCCACCCGGTGAGTAAACGGTAAGTCGCAGGGGGCGGCCCGCAAGGGCCGCCCCCTTTTCGGTTCCGGCGCCCGTGGCGCTTTGAGGGCGGCTCCGTTCCCAGCTGCGGCGGAAAAGATACAGCAGACGTTTGCTATAATATTTCCACCGTTCAGCAGGGCTCCCTGGAAGCGTGCGTCCCTTTTTCGGAGGTTCTGCGGCGGCGAAACCGGGAACGGCCCGGCAGGGTCGGGAGAGCGGTCCAAGCTATGTCATCAAAACAGATGGAGAGGGACAGGGGAGAAAGCTGCGCCCATAAGCGGAGCGAACAACCGGTCCTGGAGCGATATCATCAGATCATAAGCGAAAGGGCGCACGTAGTCCTGGCATCCACGCCCATGAGCGAGGGCGGCTTCATAGCCAACGGCATCTTCGGCCGGGAACTGGCGGCGAAGTTCGCGGGCGAAGCGGCGCAGGATTTCTTCCTGCTGGACATACGCCGCCGCCAGGACTTCGAGCGGGGGCATATCGCCGGCGCCGTGCGAACGGACTTTTACCGCTGGGCGGAGCCGGAGAACCTGGACAGGCTGCCGCCGGACAGGAAGATAGTGGTGCTCAGCTACACGGGCATCGCCGCGGCGCAGGTGGTTTGCGGTCTAAGGCTGCTGGGATACGACGCCATAGTGGTGAAGACGGGCATGAACGGGTGGTCACGGAACCAGCGTACCGCTGAGGTGCTGGGCCATATCCAATCAGCCTCCTTCCCGGTGGAGAGGAAACCGCCCGAGCCGTATGTGCCTGCCACAGAGATGGAATTCCAGACACCCTCCCGGGAGGAGATCGCTGTCATCGCCGCCAGGGCGCGGGATATATTCCGGCGCACCCCCCGCGGCGGCGTGTTCCGCTATAACACCGTCGATGCCGCCCATCTTCATGATGAACTGCAGAACGGCGGCAGGGACAAGTATTTCATACTGGACCTGCGCCGCGAGGAGGACTTCGAGGGCGTGGGTCACATAGGCGGCTCCAGCCAGGTGGACTTCACCGCGGCGATGGTCGAGGAGAACTTCCGCAGGCTGCCGCGGCAGCGGAAAATAGTGGTCGTCTGCTACACGGGAAACCTGGCGGCGCAGCTGGTGACCGTTCTGCGCCTCCTGGGCCGGGACGCCGTGGCGCTCAACCTGGGCATGGTCGGCTGGACCAGGACCCCTACCACCAGGCTGTATCTCCAGGATATCGAGTCCGCTGACAACCCGGTCGTCGACCGGACCGGCTGCGACTGACCGCCTGCGGCCGGCGGCCCGGTCAGCTTTCCTCCCCGTCCGCCACTTCCTCCGTCTTCCGTTTCCCCCGGCGGCGGTCCTTCTTGCCATACTTGCTCTCCCCGTGCGGTCCGGTGCCTGACTGCGGCCTGCCGGCAAAAGGGTTGCGCGGGACCCCGGTCTTCCCGGTGGGCTTGCGTCTCCTTTTCCTGTCCTTCGCCATCCGGACTAACTCCGGTCCCGGCTGTCCAGCATGATGGTCACCGGCCCCTCGTTCACCAGTTCCACCGACATCATGGCCCCGAACTCGCCGGTGCTGACGGGCACACCTCCCGAGCTTAGCCTGTCTGCCACCCGCCGGTAGAGCGACGCCGCCTGCCGCGGTTCGGCGGCTGCGGTAAATCCGGGCCGGTTACCCCGGCGGGTCTCGCCCAGCAGGGTGAACTGACTCACCAGCAGGATGCCGCCGCCGGTCTGGGAGATATCCAGGTTCATCCTGCCGCGGCCGTCATCGAATATCCTCAGCCGCGCCAGTTTACCGGCGATATAGTCGACGTCACCTTCACCGTCTTCCGCAGCCACACCCAGCAGCACCAGCATTCCAGCACCGATCTCACCCACCGTTTCGCCGCCCACGGTGACCCGGGCCCTGCCGACTCTTTGAACCAGGGCTTTCATGATTACCAGTTTAATGGGACACGGGCGCAGTTGAAAGTTGAAAGGGGGGCCGGGATAAATCAGAATCAGGCGGGTCGCCGGTAAAAAAACCACTCTGTACAGGAGATGACTACGTGAAGGTGATGGGCCATGTCGCCGAGAGGGGCAGTCTGTATATGGTCTATGCCGCGTTGCTGGTCGGCAGCCTCTGGAGCGGCGGCTATTTCCATGTACCTAAATGGGTGATGATAACCATGTTGCTGGCGGCGGGAGCATGGGAGCTGGCGGTATGGTTGCAACATCGCCGCCGGTGGGCGCTGCGTTCGCCGGCGTTCTGGATCCTTTCCGCCTTTGCGGTGTTCGCCGCTGCCGGGGTGGCGTGGTCGGTGGCCCCGGCGGATACCATACGCGAGGTGCTGCTGCTCTGCGGCTATCTGGCGGCGCTGTTAGTGGTCCTGAGCCAGGCGCGGCGGTACCGGGGGACAGCGGCCGACGCCGCCGCCTGGCTGGTATACGCAGCGGCGTTCATCGCCGCCTGGGGCGCCGGCGCCTATATCCTGAGGGCGCAGCCCTATACCCTGCTTATTGAGAATACCTACCGGGCGGGGTCCACGTTCGAATATTCCAACGCGCTCAGCTGTTTCTGCCTGATGGCGTTGCCGCTGACCTTTGCCCTGCTGGCGCGGGCTGCGGAGCGCGACCGTCCCCTGTTCGCCGCCGCCGCGGCGCTGCAGGTAACAGCGGTCATACTGGCATTCTCCCGCCTGGGGATAGTGATGCTGGCGGTGATCTCCATCTTTTTCATACTGGGCTTCCGCCGCTCCCTGATGTTGCCGGTGTTGATGTCCCTGGCCTTTGGAGCGCTCGCCGCGGGACTGGCCGTTGCCTTGACGGGCGCGCAACAGCAGGCCGCCGCCGTGGCGGCGGTAGCGGCGCTGGTGCTGGCCGCCTGCCTGGGGCAGCTGCTGGCGGCGGCGATGCGGGGCCGGGCCGCCAGGGCCGCCACGGCGGCGGCCGTTCCCGTCCTCGCCCTGGCGGCGTTTGTCTTCCTGGCCCGTTGGAGCGACAGGCTCGATTCAGTCATCACGCAGCGTTTCCGTTACGGCATCGCCCTGAGCAAGCTGCTGCCTCACCGCCTGGATACCTACAGCGGCGCCGAGGACGCCTTTCATGTCCACCCGCTGGCAGGTACGGGCCTGGGGTCATTCGCCCAGGTTTACCAGAGCTACGCCATCGCGTCCTATACAAAGTTCGCCCACAATATAGTGCTGCAGACGGCCGTGGAGACCGGGGTGATCGGCGCCGTCCTGTTTACTGCTTTCCTGTTGTATGTCACCGGTCTGAGTATCTGGCGCCTGCTTACCGGACCCGGGCTGGTCAGCCGCGGCTTCGCGGTATCCTCCCTGGTATTCATCGTATATAACATGGTCGACTGGGAGTGGTACATACCGGCACTGACGGCCTGGTTCATGGTCACGGTGGCCTGTCTGGAAGCGGGTGATGATGAACAGCCCGGAGGGGAGCCTGCGCTATAGGGCCAGGTCCGCCATCAGGAAGGCTGCATAGACGATGCTGATGATGCCGTTCATGGTCATGAACGCCGTATTGATCCGGGACAGATTGCCGGGGGAGACGATGGCATTCTCGTAGGACAGCAGAAGGGCCACTATCACCAGGCCGGCGTAATAGATCACTCCCAGACTCTCCACCTGACCCACCAGCACCAGCAGCGCCACAGCCGCCAGATGAAAGGACCGCGTGACCCACAGCGCGCCGGCGATGCCGATGGACGCCGGTAGTGAATGGATACCCTGGCGGCGGTCGATGTCCAGGT
>CAJVWY010000075.1 GCA_913009925.1 uncultured bacterium | reverse complement strand
GCGACGCGGCGGTGCTGAGGATCAAGGGCAGCCCCACCGGGGTGGCCCTTACGGTCGACGGCAACGGCCGCAAGTGTTATCTCGACCCGTGCCGGGGCGGGCGGACGGTGGTGGCCGAGGCGGCGCGAAACCTTTCCTGCGCGGGCGCGCGGCCGGTAGCCATCACCAACTGTCTCAACTTCGGCAACCCGGAGAAGGGCTCCATCTACTACCAGTTCCAGCAGGCGATCGAGGGCATGTCCGAGGCCTGCGAGGCGCTGGATACGCCGGTCACCGGCGGTAACGTCAGTTTCTACAATGAGAGTTTCGGCCAGGCCATCTATCCCAACCCGGTGGTGGGCATGATGGGTATCATCGATGATACAGGGAAGATCATGACCCACAGCTTCAAGCGGGAGGGGGACGCGGTGCTGCTCATCGGCGACGCCCGTCCGGCGGTGGACGGCTCCGAGTACCAGCTGTATATTCATGGCGAGGTCGCGGGCCGTATCCCCGATGTGGACCTTGAGAAGGAAAAGAGTCTGCAGGCACTGGTGAGACAGGCTATTCTGGAGGAGAAGATAAGCAGCGCCCACGATGTCAGTGACGGCGGTCTGGCCTGCTGCATCGCCGAAGCGGCCATTGCCGGCGGCATGGGGGCGATGATCGACCTGAGGAAAGTCGCCTTCGCTCCCGGTGCGGGGCCCGCTCTGCGTGCGGACCTGCTGCTGTTCGGCGAGGCGCCGGGGGCGGCTGTGGTGACCGCCGCGCCGGAGCAGGTGGACAATCTCCGGGCAGCAGCTGAGGCGGCGGCTGTGCCGCTGGCGGTCATCGGCTGTGTGGGCGGCAAGCGCCTGGTGTTCAGCGACGCCGGCGCGGAACTGATAAATATTCCCGTCGAAGCGGCGGCCAGGGCGTGGGGGGACGCTCTGGAAAAGATACTGGAAGCAGGGGTATAAGTGATGTTTTCTACGAACGACAAGCCGGAAGAGGCCTGCGGCGTATTCGGCATAGTGGCCCCGGGGCGGGATGTCAGCCGCCTGACCTTCTACGCCCTGTTCGCCCTGCAGCACCGGGGGCAGGAGAGCGCCGGCATAGCCGTCTCCGAAGAGGGGCGCCTGACGGCCGTTAAGGACATGGGGCTGGTCTCCCAGGTCTTCAAGGAGGAGACGCTCAAGACCCTGTCGGGCCAGGCCGCCATCGGCCATGTTCGCTATTCCACTACCGGTTCCACCCACTGGGACAACGCTCAGCCCGTTTGCCACAACCGCAACGGCCATACCCTGGCGCTGGGCCATAACGGTAACCTGATCAATACAGCGGAGCTCCGGGATGAGCTGGGGTCGCTGGGGACCAAATTCACCTCCACCAGCGACAGTGAACTCATGGCGGCACTTATCGCCAACCACGAGGCGGAGGACATCCGCGACGTGGTGACCGCTGTTATGCCCAAATTAAAGGGCGCCTTCTCAGTGGTGTTGCTGAGCGAGGGGATGGTGGTCGGTTTCCGAGATCCCTGGGGCATACGCCCCCTGTGCGTCGGCAGGCTGGAAGACGGCAACTACGCCCTGGCCTCGGAGAGCTGCGCTCTGGACATCATCGGCGCCGAGTTCCTCCAGGAGATCGGACCGGGGCAGATGGCGGTGATCACCGAGAAGTCGCTGGAACTCAAACAGGTGGCGCCGCCGGCAGAGAGGCAGGGGCTCTGCATCTTCGAATTCATCTATTTCGCGCGGCCTGACTCGGTGATCGAAGGCCGGACCGTCTCCGAGGCGCGCATCCATATGGGAGAAGAGCTGGCCAAGGAGTTCCCGGTCGAAGCCCACATGGTCATCCCCATCCCCGATACCGGTACCCCCGCCGCCATCGGCTTCGCCCGCGCCAGCGGCATCCCCTATGGAGAGGGGCTTATCAAGAACCGCTATATCGGACGCACGTTCATTCAGCCGGACCAGTCGCTCAGGGAGCACGGCATCCGGGTGAAACTCAACCCGCTGGCGGCGCTGATCAAGGGCAAGAGCCTGGTGGTGGTGGACGACTCCATCGTCCGTGGCAACACCACCAACAAGATAGTGCGCATGCTGTTCGAAGCGGGGGCCAGCGAGGTGCACTTGCGCATCAGCTCGCCGCCTATCACCAATCCATGTTTTTACGGCATCGATACCGCCACCAGCACCGAGCTTATAGCGTCTTCCAAGTCCGTCGCTGAGATACGCAAGCGTGTGGGCGCCACCTCGCTGGAATACATATCGCTGGAAGGGCTGCAGCGGGCGGTGAACATGCCTGCCGAGCGCTTCTGCCGCGCCTGTTTCACCGGGGACTACCCGGTCGATGTGCCGGATATGCTCAAGATGAGCAAGCACCGGTTCGAACAGGTCGAAAAGGAGACGGTGAAATAAAAGACGAGGGGAAAGAAAGGCCGATGACATACGCCGGCGCCGGCGTCGATATCGACGCCGGCGCCGAAGTGGTCCGGCGTATACGCCAGGCTGTGGCCTCCACCACCGGCGATACACGGGTCATCGGCGGTCTGGGCGGTTTTGCCGGCATGGTGGAGCTGCCCGGTATGGAACAGCCGGTGCTGGTCTCCGCCACCGACGGTGTGGGTACCAAGGTAATGGTCGCCGAGGCTCTGGGCCGGTATGACACCGTGGGCATCGATCTGGTGGCCATGTCGGTGAACGATCTGCTCACCACCGGCGCCCGCCCCCTGTTCTTCCTTGATTATCTGGCGACGGGCAAGCTGAAGCCGGAGAAGGCCGCTTCCCTGGTGGAAGGCGTCGCCGCCGGCTGCCGCCTGGCGGGCTGCGCCCTGCTGGGCGGGGAGACGGCGGAGATGCCCGACCTGTACCGGGGCGGCGAGTTCGACCTGGCCGGGTTTGCCGTGGGTGTGGTGGAAAGAGGCGATATCATCGACGGCAGTGGCGTCAGCGCCGGCGACGCCATCATCGGCCTGCCAGCCAGCGGCATCCACAGCAACGGCTTTTCCCTGGTGAGGAAGGCGCTGGCGGCCGGCGGCATCTCCTACCGGGACCGCCTGGAGGGCGCCGGCCCCGGCCCGGTGGGCGAGAAGCTGCTGATACCGACGGAGATTTACGCGCCGCAGGTGGCGGCCCTGCTGGGCAGTTGCCGGGTCCGCGCCATGGCCCATATCACTGGCGGCGGGTTGCCGGAGAACCTGCCGCGGGCCATCCCCGACGGCCTCAGCGCCCGCGTCGACCGTTCCAACTGGCTGGTGCCGCGGTTGTTTACCAGTATTCAGGAATTAGGTAATATAGAGACCCGGGAGATGTTCCGTACCTTTAACATGGGCATCGGTTTCGTGGTGGTAGTGCCGCCGGGCGATGTGGAGAAGGCCCGCTGCGCCGCCCACGGCGCCGTCCGTATAGGCGAGGTCGTCGAAGGGGAGGCCGGCGTTGACCTGGGCATATAGGATGTTTGCGGCATGAACAGGACAGAGGACACGACCGGACTGTTCCGGCTGGGTGTGCTCGTATCCGGCTCCGGCTCCAACCTGCAGAGCATCATCGACAGCCTGCATGAGGGCGGCTCCGGCATCGAGGTTGCTCTGGTCATCAGCGACAACCTCCAGGCCTACGGGCTTAAACGCGCCACCATCGCCGGCATCCCCACCGCTGTCTTCCCTCTGGGTGATTTCGCGGACCGCGCCGCCCATGACCTGGCCATGGCCGACGAGCTGGACCGTCACGGTGTGGATCTGGTGGTGCTGGCGGGGTACATGCTGCTGGTAACCCCCGCCTTCCTCAAGCGCTTCCCCCGGCGGGTCATCAACCTGCATCCCTCCCTGCTCCCCGCCTTCCCGGGGGACACGCCCATCGAGGACACCATGGACTACGGCGCGCGCGTAACCGGCGTCACCGTGCATTTTGTCGACGAGGGTACGGACACCGGTCCCATCATTCTTCAAGAAGCGGTGGAAATAAAATATAATGACACGGTCGATAGCCTGCGGGAACGAATTCACACGGTAGAGCACCGCCTCCTGCCCCGCGCTATCGAGCTGATTGCCGGGGGGCGGCTGAGATTTGACGAAGACAACCCGCGCCGCGTGCTGGCCTGACAGGACCGTTCCGCGGCAAGGGTCACTAAGCGACCAGGGAGGATATGTTGAAAGTCACACGCGCACTCATCTCGGTCTCCAACAAGATCGGGCTGGATAGATTCGCCCGGTCTCTGGCCGACAGGGGAGTGGAGATCATCTCCACCGGCGGCACCGCCGCCTTCCTCAAAGAGAACGGCATAGATGTCATCCCCGTAGACCAGGTGACCGGCTTCCCCGAGATCCTCGACGGCCGGGTCAAGACGCTTCATCCCAATATCCATGCCGGGCTGCTGGCGGACCGGGACAACCACCAACACATGCTCACCCTCAAGGAGAAGGGGATAAAACCCATCGACATGGTGGTGGTGAACCTCTACCCCTTCGAGGAGGTGGCGAACAGGCGCGGTGTCACCGAGGAGGAGATCATCGAGAATATCGACATCGGCGGCCCGACAATCGTCAGAGCCGCTTCCAAGAATTTCAAACACGTTGCCGTGGTAACGGACCCGCACCGCTACGAGAAAGTCATGACGGAGATGGGGGCTAACGATAATCAGCTGAGTCTGGAGACGCTGCGCGAGCTGGCAACCCAGGCCTTCCATACCATCGCCCATTATGATTTCGTCATCGCCAACTGGTTCAGTGAGGGTGTGGGTGATTTCCCGCCCTACATGCTGCTGGACTTCGAGAAGATGCAGGATCTGAGGTACGGCGAGAACCCCCACCAGCGTGCCGCCTATTATGCCGAGGTCAACGCGCGGCGGCATCTGCTAAGCCGTGTCACCCAACTGCACGGGGCGGAGCTTTCGTTCAATAACCTGCTGGACCTCAACGCCGCCCGGGACCTGCTGCGCGAGTTTTCCCTGCCGGCGGCGGCGATCATCAAACATGGCAACCCTTGCGGGGTGGCCGTGGCTGAGGAAATCGGCGTGGCCTGCAGGAAGGCCCTGGCGGCCGATCCCGTAAGTGCCTTCGGTTCGGTAGTGGTCCTGAACCGCATTGTCGACGAGGATCTGGCCAAGACGCTGGCCAAGAAGTTCATCGAGGTGCTGTTCGCTCCCGGTTTCGTGTCGGAGGCCGTGGAGATACTGACGAAAAAGGAACATATCCGCCTGCTGGTCAACGAGGAGCGGCGCAAGGTGGTATCCGGCGAACGCGATTACCGGCGGGTGAACGGCGGCCTGCTGGTCCAGGACAAGGACTCGGGTGTGGATGAGCGCGACACCATGGAAGTGGTCACCAAGCGGCATCCAACGGAGAAGGAATGGGGCGATTCCCTGTTCGGCTGGCGTGTAGCCAAACACGTACGCTCCAACGCCATCGTCATCACCAACGAACTGGCCACGGTGGGCATCGGCGCCGGCCAGATGAGCCGGGTCGATTCCATGAATATCGCCCTGGACAAGTCACTGGGAGAGCTGAAGGGTGCCTCGGTGGCCTCGGACGCCTTCTTCCCCTTCACCGACGCTCTGGACCTGGCTATCCCCAAGGGGATCACCTGTGTCATCCAGCCCGGCGGCTCCAAGCGGGACGAAGAGGTCGTCAAGCTCTGCGAGAAACACGATATCGCCATGATCTTCACCAAGGCGCGGCACTTTCTGCACTAGCAGTCTGGAGATGGTGCCGGTGATGTTCATCTGTCGCTAACCCCCGCCTTGGGCCGCAACCAGGAATGGTTAAGACTGGTGCCGTCTCATGTTGCCATATATTCGCTTGCTTTCGGCATCTTGAGCAGGCTTCTTGAGCCCGGATGGGGATATGGGGGAGCAAACCCGGGATCTGACCGGCCGGGGCGGCCGGCAAAGATCCTTCAAGGCGGCGGTGGGCTAACGCCCCAGGACCGCCATGGCCTTCTCCACCAGATTGGCGGTGGTGATTCCCAGCTTCTCGAAGAAGATCGGAAGAGCGTCGTGTAGGGAAAGAGTGTAGATCTCGGTGGTCGCCGTATCATTAAAAAAAAAAATTACAAAAAAAAAAAAAAATAAAACAATCATGAAGCGTCATCTCCGTACTCCGCTATCACATGAATACACTGCCACTCTGTCTATTGTG
>CAJVWY010000074.1 GCA_913009925.1 uncultured bacterium | reverse complement strand
AAAAAAAAAAGAAAAGAAAAAAGAAAAGAAAGAAAAAAAAAAAAAAAAAAAAGAAAAGAAAAAAGAAGAAAGAAAAAAAAAAAAAAGAAAAGTTTTTTTGTACAAGCAGAAGACGGCATACGAGATAAAGGAATGTGACTGGAGTTCAGACGTGTGCTCTTCCGATCTCGGAAGCAGGGTTTGACGCGGACCTCTTCAGTAACCCTTCGCGCCGGGTGGCGCTGGAGGATTACCTGGCCCGCGCTTTCGACAAGGCCATCACCAGGCATGTGAAAGGCCGCCGGGGCACGGGGAAATCGGGGCTGGTCAACATAGACAGCGGTGGTCAGGAAATACTGGAGAGAACGGCCGCCGTGGTGAACATGGAATATGTCGAGGTGCGCTTCGCTGTCGGCCTGCCGGCCAGGGGCCGGCGCTGTCTGGGCCGCGAGGCGTTAGAGATCCTGGCCGGCGAAGTCCCCCGTCTGGTAGATGACTCCCTGCTGTTACGTTCCCTGGACCGGGACGGCCTCAGGGAGCATGTGGCTACAGCCGAGGACCAGGACTGGCTGCGTTCGCGCCTGGAGAGCATGGGGTTGGCAGCCTTCGTGGTGGATGGCGCCATACTGCCGCGCCAGAGCGGCATCGATGACAGGCCACTCTCCCCCGGTGGCGTCATCCGCTTCCGCTCTCCCGGGGAACTCGGGGTCGAGGTACAGTTGCCCAACCGCGGCCGGGTCCGGGGTATGGGGGTACCGGAAGGGCTTACCCTGGTCGTCGGCGGCGGTTATCATGGCAAGTCCACACTACTCAAGGCTATGGAGCGGGGTGTCTATAACCATGTTCCCGGCGATGGGCGCGAGGGTGTGGTGACCAGGGAGGACGCGGTAAAGGTGCGCGCGGAAGATGGGCGCCGCGTGGAGAAGGTGAACATAAGCCCCTTCATCGCCAACCTCCCCTTCGGCATTGATACCAGGTCTTTTTCCACCGGGAATGCCAGCGGCAGCACCTCCCAGGCGGCGAATATCGTTGAAGCCCTGGAGATAGGCGCCGGGCTTCTGCTCATCGATGAGGACACCTCCGCCACCAATTTCATGGTACGTGATGTGATGATGCAGCGGCTGATAAGCAAAGACCGGGAGCCTATCACTCCGTTCGTCGACCGGGTGAGCAGCCTCCGGCGGGAGCATGGAGTCTCCACCATCCTGGTCATGGGCGGATGCGGCGATTATTTCGAGGTTGCCGATACCGTGATCGCCATGGAGGAATACCTGCCCAGGGTGGTGACCGGCAAGGCGAAGGAGATAGCCGCCTCCAGGAAGGACATACGAACCCGGGAAGGCGGCGGCGGATTCGGCCCCATCACGAAGCGGTCGCCACAGCCGGGCAGTATCGATCCCCGGCGCGGCAGGAAGGAAAAGGTCTCCGCCAGGGGCCTGGGCACTCTGGTCTTCGGCAGGGAGACGGTGGAGCTGGGCCTGGTGGAGCAGCTGGTGGATGAAAGTCAGACACGGGCCATCGGCGAGTTGGTCAGATACGGCCTGCGCCGGGGATATATCGATGGAACCGCCACCATGGAGCAGGTGATGGCGCGGCTGCTGAAGGATGTGTCCACCTGCGGGCTGGACGTTATATCGCCCCATGGCGAACAGGCCCCGGCCGGAGCCGGAGGTGCCGGCACAATCGCTGGAGACCATCCGGCCGTCGATATCCCCCACCCCGGGGAATACGCCCTGCCGCGCGCCCATGAGCTGGCGGCTATGCTCAACCGTCTGCGGAGCCTCGTGGTTAAACAGTCGAGCGGTTAGCAGTTACCCGCCGTTCACTTGGAGCTTTGTCCGCCGGCGGTTAAAATCTGTATAGGGGATGATGTGAAAAGGGCAGCCAACCGCCCCCTGCGGCGATTCCTGGAAACGCACCGTTAAGGTACTCGTCCGAAGCGACGATAAAGGGCAAGACGGGGCAGGGCCGGCACCGAATATAACCAGGATAAATCAATGTAATTCAGGTAGAATAATTGTAAATAGTGGGCAGGTAACGGCAGGGGCTGCACCACAAAGACACTAGGGGAAAAAATGGCAAATGAAGAGATAAAAAAGGCAACACTGGAGCAGAAAGAGGAGAAGAGCCTGGAGGTCATCAGGGAAGCCCTGGAGCGGTTCGATGGCAAGCTGGCGACGACCTTCACCGGCGGCAAGGACTCTCTGGTGGTTCTGCACCTTCTCAAGCGCGCCGGTGGTGGTGAGGTGCCGGTACCGGTCCTTAACCTGGACACGACGGTCAAGTTCAAGGAGATCATCGCCTTCCGTGACCGTATGGCAGAGGAATGGGACCTGAACCTGATAATCACCACGAATCACGAAGGGGTCAAAGAAGTCGATATAGCCAAGGATCGGGAGAGGTGCTGCCATCTGCTAAAGACCGAGGCCATAAACATAGCTGTCGACAAGCATGGCTGGAAAGCCCTGATCACGGGGGTACGCTGGGATGAACAGCCCGCCCGCGAGAATGAGGAATACTTCTCCGAACGGCCCGAACACACACGCATCCAGCCCATCCTCCACTTCAGCGAGCTTGACATCTGGGCCTATATCGAAAAGTATGAGCTTCCCTATTGCGAGTTGTACGACCAGGGATATCGCAGCCTTGGTTGTGAGCCCTGCACGGTGAAGAGCACCAAGCCCAGGGGTGAAGGGTACGAGCGGGAAGGGCGCTCCCAGGAGAAGGAGAAGATAATGGGGCAGCTCCGGGACCTGGGATACTTTTAGGCAACTGTGCGGCCTCTGGCCGCCCTCCATGAGGTTGATTGTATGGCGAAGCCCTATCTGTGGCTCATAATCGTCTGGTCCTTGGTATGCGCTTCCGGCCTGGCGATCTACCTTTATCAGTTTTTCAATCCGATTATACCGGTCCCCGGCGAGCAGATCGGCGACCTGGCCGCTCCGCTGGCATACTGGGTGATCGCATGGTCGGTGCCGGTGGTGATACTGGCGCTGCTGGGGCGCAGGCGGGAAGATTAAAAACCCCCTGGCCCCCTACGTGTTTTCTACTGATGGTTGCCCCGTATTATCTTCAGAGCAGCCAGGCGGTCACGCAGGATGCGCTCATGGCCCTGCTCCCAGCCGACCAGCTGCTCGAAAAAGGATCGGGTCTCCGGATCCTCGGCAAGCTCGGCCCCCTTGCGGTATTTGGCGGCGGCGTTTCGCTCGTCTTCGATGGCTTCTTCTATGAGTTTCAGCAGGTCCAAATCCATACCTCCGTTCTAAATTGTTACTGAAATAATTATCAGCATGACCAGGGAAAACAGCAGCAGGGCGCCGGTCACCCAGAGGCCGGGATTGCGCCAGGTCTTGTTCTTGATGGACCTGGCCAGAAAATGGGTGCCCAGCGCGGCGCCGGTGGCGATACCCAGTATGGGTAGCATGCGCGTGAAGGGCGTCAGGTGCTCAGCCGCCGCCGAGCCGATTATATGTTCCCAGGAGAGGAGCACATAATAGAAGATCAGCACGAACTCGATCAGACCCGCCGCTACCTGGAGGGCCAGGCCCTCCTCCTGCAGCCGCAATATCTGTTTAAGCAGGCCCTTGGTCTGCTCCTGGATGACCGCCTCCTCCCGGGCACGCAGCAGTTCGACCTGGGTCCGCACCACTTCGATGGCCGCTTCAGCGTTCTGGCGTGAGTAATCCAGATCCCGGGCGACGGTGCGAACCGCATCCAGTTCGGCGCTGTATTTGTTCAGGAGGTATTCACCGATCTCGTCGCGGGAGCCCGGCCTCCCGTCCATCAGGCGAGTCAGGTTCTGCCGCAGCAGCTCCAGGTCATTCCCCAGCCGGGTATCCGCCTGCCGGGCCATCAGCGAGTCGGTGGCCAGCAGCCCGAACATCCGGGAAAGGCTGCTTATCCTGTTCTCCAGCTCGCCGGTGTTGGGTTCGTTGTCGCTGGTGGTCTGCACCTGCTTGTGGAGCAGGGCGCCCACCTTTCTCTCAATGTCAGCCCTCTCGCCCATAATGCTTTCCCGCTGCTGCCGGAAATAGGATGCCGCGCGGGTAAGCTCCTGGAGACGGGAGTCCAGTTCGGGGAAGAGATTGGTAACCATCGCCTCCGGGTCAGCGGCCGCCAGCGCCCAGTAGGAGACGGACGACGGTTCCGGCGCGGGGAATCTGAACAGCCGGCAGCCGTCGCCGCCCGCGAGCGACGGCTTCAGGTCGCTGGCCAGGTACGCGCCGCCCAGGTCAGGCAGCGGCTCCACAGCCTCTCCGGCTATGGGCAGGCCCGTCATGCCGGAGGCGTTTACCCTGCTGCCGACCAGGTCCGCCGCCTCTTCGATAAGGTGGCCGTCCCCTCCGCCGGGGATTACCAGCAGGGTTGATTCACCGAACAGCGAGACCCCCTTCTCCAGCGACAGGGTGCGGAAGTCGTCCACCCTGGCCAGGAACCGGAGCCACCCCTGCCGCGAAGGTCCATTGTCGGAACGGTCGATCACTTCGATCGCCGCCAGATTGGGGAGCATCGCCAGGCAGTAGTCGTTGGCGCCGCCCTTGGTGTGATGGAGGACCATGCATCTGTCGGCCCGGGCCTCTCCCATGGTCAGGGGGCCGGTGAGACCCAGCTGGGAAGAGGTCTCATCTCCGTCGCTTGCCACCTTGGACCAGAGCAGGCCCAGGCTCTCCTCGTCTTCCTTGAGGAGATAGAAGTAATGTGCGGCGTTTATCCGCCGGGCTTCCTCCGCCATCGAACCTCCGGGAAGGGTGTTGGCTGCGGCCTGGCCTATGATTATACTTTATACACCGGCCGCCATGCTGTTTCCTTATGCCCTTCTCAGGAGCAAAGCCGGTCCGGCGCCGGCCTCCGGCCGGGTGGCGGTGTCTTTGTAGCTCCGGGAGGTGTGGTCTGACGGGGGTGGTGCATTATGTCCCCGGATACCCCCGCAGGCGTATCCACAGTGCTGAAAGTGACCGTGAGGGCCACTGTCAGCAATACCATGATAGGCGCGGCCGACAGGCAAACCAGTCCGATGAATATCCAGTCCAGGGTCGATATGATAGCTCTCCTTAGCTTTTTTTCGGCCGGGGCCATGGCCTCGTGCCCGCCCGCCCCCCGGTTGCATGAATCTAGCATGGCCTCCGGACAGAAAGTCCGGCCGGCCTTCCGTCTGCTGGTGGAACAGCCAGACCTACTGGGTTAGGATGGCGGCGGTAACAAGACGTCAAACCGGAACTGATGAGGCAGATGCGACTTTCCATGACAAGCATGGCCGCGTACATCGTGCGCCACCGCATATCGGTGATCGCAGTGTGGGCGGTGCTGCTGGCGGTCTGCGTGGTGTTCGCCCCGAAGCTGTCCGATGTGACCAGGGGCGGGGGATTCAATCTGCCGGACAGTGAATCCTACCTGGCATCCTCGGTACTGCAGGAGGAGTTTGGTCAGAGCTACGGCCATACGGTACAGCTGCTGTTTCACCGCCCTTCGATGACGGTGGGTGACCCGGTTTTTAGGGAACAGGTCGAGGAGATGGTGGAAGAGGTGATGCGCCTGCCCGGCACCGCCAGGAGCGTGACTTTCTACGGGACCGGACTCCCCGACCTGGTAAGCCCCGACGGCACGGCGACCTATGCCCTGATCACCTTTGCCGGGACCGAGGAAGAGGTACAGAAACAGATTCCCGCCATCAGGGAGCTTGCTTCCGGGTATGAAGGGATGGAGATCAATGTCATCGGCGGCCCCGCCTTCGACCACGACCTGGAGGAGACCAGCTGGCAGGACCTGCGTACCGCCGAGGCTTACGGGCTGCCAGTGGTCGCCTTGATACTGTTGCTGGTGTTCGGCAGCCTGGTGGCGGCCGTTCTTCCCGCCCTCCTCGGTGGCGTCAGTGTCACCACCACCCTGGCGGCCCTGTACCTGATCGGCCACTGGACGGCCGTCTCGGTGTTCGTGCTCAATGTAGTGACCATGCTGGGAGATCGGAAGAGCACACGTCTGAACTCCAGTCACATTCCTTTATCTCGTATGCCGTCTTCTGCTTGAAAAAAAAAAAAAAAATGAAACAAAATAAAAAAGAAAAAAACAATTTTACTTGCATCAATTAAAGATATTCCTGCTTCTGAGGATAGTTGAGTCGTAACACACTACTTGCACTCAGA
>CAJVWY010000073.1 GCA_913009925.1 uncultured bacterium | reverse complement strand
GCTCTCGTGCTGTAGTGTCTTAGATGCGGTTGAGTTTGGTGTTGTTTTTTTTTTCAAGCAGACGACGGCATACGAGATAAAGGAATGTGACTGGAGTTCAGACGTGTGCTCTTCCGATCTCAAACGCGCCTGATCGTAGCGGATATCGCCGCCGCTGAAGTAAACCAGGGGACGCCCGGACCCCGGGCCGGAGCGGTCCCCGCGCGCGTCACGGCCGTACCATAGCCGACCCGCCGCGCCCGGTATGTCCATCTCCCGTATGGCCGGATTGTCCAGGTTGAGCACCGCCAGGTCCCCCTGCTGCTGGTTGGCGAATATGAGCATCTTGGCTGCGAAGTAACTGTCGATGTCAGGGTAACGGTCCAGGTGGTCCTCAGCCAGGTTGAGCAGTACTGCCACGTCCGGCCTCAGGAGGATGCTGTCCTCGATCTGGAAGCTGGACAGCTCCGCCACCAGGATGTCATCCTCGCCCACCTTGCCCACCAGCGAAGAGATGGGAGTACCCACGTTGCCCACTACGCGGCAGGTGCAGCCGGAGCTGCTGAGTATATGGCCGATGAGCTCGGTGGTAGTGGTCTTGCCGTTGGTACCGGTGACACCGATGAGCGGGTTCTCCAGGAAACGCCAGGCGAACTCCACCTCGCCCCAGACCGGGATCCCCCGATGATGAGCCTCCTCGATCAGGGATATGTCACTGGGAACGCCGGGGCTCTTTATCACCAGGCCGCAACCGTCCAGCAGGGTATGGTCCTCACGGCCCATCGCCAACTGGATGCCTGCCGCTTTCAGAGAGTCGACGTCGCCGGCGGCTTCGGGCTGCGCCTGCCGGTCGGCGATGACCACCTCAATGTGGGGCAGCATCCGCCGCGCCGCCCGGGCGGCGGCGATACCGGAACGGGCCATGCCCACGATGAGCAGGCGCTGGACTCCGGCGAGCTCAGGAACCTTCATGGCCCCGGCTCCCCCCGATAGGCAGCCGGCGGCCGCTCATCCCTCATCACGGTCACCTCCCGGTGGAAAGGTAAAAGAGGGTAAATCCGGTGGCGGCAAAAATGCTGCCGACGATCCAGAAACGCATAATGATCTTGGTCTCCGACCAGTCCATCAACTCGAAATGGTGATGGATGGGAGTCATGAGAAAGACGCGTTTGCTGAAGAGGCGGTAGCTCAACACCTGGATGATGACCGAGACCGTTTCGGCGACGAAGATGGCGCCGATTACCAGCAGCAGGATCTCCGTCTTGGTCAGCACCGCCATGGCGGCGATAGCGCCTCCCAGCGCCATGGAGCCCGTATCGCCCATGAACACCTCCGCCGGGAAGGAGTTGAACCACAGGAAGCCGACGCAGGCACCGACCACGCAGGCGGAGATGATGCCCAGTTCGATCTGGCCGGTGAGAAAAGCGATGCCGGTGTAGGTGAGCATTGTCACCGCTACCGCGCCCGCCGCCAGGCCGTCCAGACCATCGGTGAGGTTGACCGCGTTGGAGGTCCCCGCCACCACCAGAAAGATGATGAAATAATAGGCGATACCCACGTCGAAGGCGTAGTCGCTCATGGGGATGTTGATAGTCTCGCCGATGCCCCCGTAACGCACGGCGATGAGGCCCACGGTAACGGAAAGGCCAAGCTGCAGGCCCAGCTTGCCCCGTGCCCTGAGGCCCAGGGAGCGTTTCTTCCTGATCTTGGCCATGTCATCGGCAAAGCCGATGGCGGCACAGCCGACGATGGTGAGTATTACCACGAAGCCGCCGACGGTCCACCTTCCCAGGATGAGGAAGGGCACTATGGAACCCGCCAGGATCAGCAGACCGCCCAGGGTAGGGATCCCCTGTTTGCTCTCACGGTGAGCCTGGGGCCCTTCCTCGCGGACCTCCTGTCTGAATTCATTGTGCTTGAGAAACTCGATGAATTTTGGTCCCAGGAACAGGGTGATGAGCATGGCGGCCAGCCCGGCTGCCAGCAGCTGGAACATGTTAGCCCTCCTTATCCGGCGCGCTGCCGCCAGCGGCTGCGGCAAGAGCGGAAACAAGCTGTTCCAGCATCATGAACCGCGAAGCCTTCACCAGCACCACGTCTCCCGGCTCGAGCATATCTTTCACGGAGGCGATGGCGCTGTCGCAGTCGGGCAGGTGCCGGTCCCGGCGCCCGCCGTCCTTCGCCCGGGCGCCCTCGACATATGCCGCGGCCAGCGGGCCGACCCCTACCAGCAGGTCCACACCCAGGGCCGCCGCCCGGCCGCCCACGCGGCGGTGATATTCTTCCGCCCGCAGACCCAGTTCCCCCATGTCCCCCAGGATGGCCACCGTCCTCCTCCCCGGAGCCGTGGCCAGAAGATACTCCAGAGATGACTCCATGGAAAGGGGGTTGGCGTTGTAACAGTCATCGATAAGCAGGATGCCGTCTGGCGCCTGGATATGTTCGCCCCGCCGGGGGGAAAGCCGGATCGCCGCCGCCGCGTCCGGCGCCGCCGCCAGCGGCTGTCCCATAAGCATATAGGCTCCCAACGCCGCCATGGCATTGAGCAAGTGGTGCCGCGCCGCAAAATTGAACTCCATCTCCACTTCCCGGCCGGCGCAGTCGATGGTGGCGTGGAGACTGCCGCCGGTGACGGTCTCGCTTACCGGGTGGATATCCGCCTGGACATCGAAGCCGAAGGTGATCTTCTCCACATCCAGTCCCGCCAGGTGTGGCTCCAGCATCGTTTCGCCGAACGGCACCACCAGGCCGCCTCCCGGCGGCAGGCAGGCGGCTATCTCCGCTTTTCCGGCGGCTATATTCTCCATGCTGCCCGCGTACTCCAGATGGGCCGGACCGATATTGGTGATGACGGCGAAGTCCGGGGCCGCTGCGCGGCACAGTTCGCCTATCTCTCCGGGTTCCTGCATCCCCATCTCCACGATGATGGCTTCGGTGGCACTGTCAGCCTCCAGCAGAGTCAGGGGCACGCCTACCTCGTTGTTGAAACTGTCCCGGCTGGCGACAACCGGCATCTGCGTCCGCAGCAGGCCGAACAGTATGTCCTTGGTGGAGGTCTTGCCGCTGCTGCCGGTGATAGCCACTATCCTGGCGCCGCTGCGGCGCGCCGACAGCGCGGCGATCTCCCGCAGGGCGGCTCTGCTGTCGGCTACGGCGATTATGACGGCGCTGCCGCCCGTCCCGGGCGGCAGCGCCGCGGCCAGCCGCCGGGCCGCCGCTCCTTCCGCCAGGACGCCGGCCGCCCCCCGCTCCAGAGCTTCCGCAGCGAAATCGCCGCCATCGAACCGTTCACCTTTAAGACCGATAAACAGAGACCCCGCCGGGTCGGCGCGGGTGTCGGTGGAAACCGTATCTACGGCCAGATGGGGCGAGCCGGCCAGCAGCTCGCCTTTACAGGCCTGGCAAATCTCTTGTACCGTCAGGGTTATCAATTCTCTATATGGTTGTATGGTGGTTCCCGGCATCCGCTCCCTACCTGTGCAGGGACAGGCGGTAGCCGCAGACCGGCGTGGCGGAGCTGTTCACTCCCAGTCTGTCGATGGCCGCGTGACAACGACCGTTCCCGGGAATGGTTGTCACCGTGGTGCTGGCCAGACCGGGCGGGGAACCGGTAACCCTGCCCAGCGGGACATGCCAGTATTCGAGTGTCCCAAAACTATTGTGCGTTTTTCGGGGATGGTAGACCGCGGTGGCCAGCAGGCCGTCAAGACGGGTGAGATAAGATTCCGTCCTCATTAGCGTGTTATCTTACACGATTGCATACCGCATATCATCCTCTGACCGGCCCGGTTGTCCTGCCTTACCTTCATGGAGCGATGCTCATCTTCTGCAGGGTGAACTGGGCTATCTTCTGGAAGGCCGGCGCCGCCACGGCGGCGCCGGTTCCGAGGGGGTGGGGCTCGTCCACCATCACCAGGATTACTACCTTGGGATCGGATACGGGCGCGAAGCCGATGAAGGAGCCGATATAGTTCTCGTTGGAGTAACCGCTGCCGTCGGGCAGGGGTTTCTGGGCGGTCCCGGTCTTGCCGGCGACCGTGTAACCCTCGACCTGCGCCAGCGGCGCCCCTTTGCCCTCGACCACGGTGGTGAGGTACTTCCGCAGTATACTGGTGGTCCGTTCACTGATAAGCCGTTTCCCCGGCCGGGACTGGAGCGTCTGGTCGCCGACCCGGTAAACAAGCCGCGGCGTTACGGCGATGCCACCGTTGGCGATGGCCGCGTAACCGGCAACCATCTGGATGGCGGTGACCGATATTCCCTGTCCGATAGGGACATTACCGATAGTGGAGCCGGACCACTGGTCCAGCGGCAGGACGATCCCCTCCGCCTCGCCGGGGAAGTCAATACCGGTAGTCGATCCGAAGCCCATCTTGTGAATCCAGGATTCCAGATTCTCGGCGCCGTCGCGCATCGCTATGGTAACGGCGCCGATATTGCTGGAATTCTCCAGGATGGTTTCCAGGTCCCAGTCCACCGGCTCGCGGTCATAGGAGTCATGTATGGTTCGGTCACCCAGCTCCAGAGTGACCGGCAGGTGCAGGATCTCGCCGGGCAGTATGGCCCCGTCCTCCAGCCCGGCGGTAGCGGTGAACGCCTTGAAGACCGAACCCGGCTCATAGGTGTCGGTCACCGCCCGGTTGCGCCGCGCCTCGTCCGGCAGGTGGTTGAATTCGTTGGCGTCGGCGGTAGGCACGTTGACCATGGCGTAGATCTCGCCGGTGTCCGGGTTCATGATGATGGCCATGGCGCTTTTGGCGTCCCACTCCTTCACCGTCTCGGTGAGGATCTTCTCCGTCTCGAACTGGAGCGACTGGTCAATAGTCAGCCAGACATCGGTGCCGCGGGTGCCTTCTTCCAGGCTCAGCATCTCGATGTGTTTACCGCCGGCATCGGTGATGACGCGCTCCCGGCCGCCGGTGCCCGACAGGTCATCATCCATCTGCAGCTCCATGCCCGCCAGGCCCTGGTTATCGGTGCCGGCATAGCCCAGCACCTGCGCCGCCAGCGATCCCTGTGGATACACCCTCTTCTCCTCGGTCATGACGCCCAGGCCGGGTATATTCTCGTCTTCCACCGCCGCCGCCACTTCGGGTTCCACCTTGCGCGCCACGTAGACGAAACCGGCGTTCTTATCCGACAGGGTAGCGAGCAGGTCCTTGGAGTCCATATGCACTATGGGCGCCAGGGTCTCGGCGACCGCCAGCGGGTCATCGATGAGGTAGGGGGTGGCGTAGATGGTCTTGGTCTCCTGGCCCACAGCCAGCTCGTTGCCGAAACGGTCGTAGATGGTGCCGCGGCGCGCCGGCAGTTCTATCTGCTGGACATGCTGTTCATCGGCGAGGGCGGAGAGCTCATCGGCGTTCACCGCCTGGAGGAAGACGGCCCTGACGACGATGGCGCAGAAGAATATCGAGAAGCTCAGTATAATCCAGCGAATCCGTCTGTCCGGATTGCCTATCACCGTCATCCTAGGGGGACGCCGCCCGACCGTAGCCGGCCCCTTCCGGGGCGTCCAGTTGCGCGTAGTCCTGTCCAGGACCTGAAGGGCCGATATAGACATACGCCAGGGTTTTGGGAGCAACCATGCCCAGGGGTCCGGTGGCTATCTCCTCGATGCGCTGCGGCGATCTGAGAGCGGCAACCTCGCTCGACAGACGGGAATTATCCGCAGCCAGGGTGTTCTTTTCATCCACCAGCTGGTTGTACTCGATGTTCTTCTTGAGGATGCCCACGTGCAACGCCACCAGGCCGATGAGGCAGACGGCCACCGCACTCAGCCAGAAGCCTGTATGTATCATGCCCCGCGCGCGTACCTGCACACGGCCGGCCGGTTCGAGGGCGGGCCGCTCCCGCCGCTGACGGCGCTCCCGCTGCGGCTGCTGCTCGAACTTGGCGGTTATCTCGGTAAAACCCCAGTTTTTTTGGGTGGCTCCAGCCATCTCTCCCCTAGCCCAGTTTCTCCGCTGCCCTCAGTTTGGCCGACTGCGCCCGCGGGTTCTCTCCTATCTCGCCCGCCGACGGCGTCACCGGCCGGCGGGTGAGTACCTTGATGGAGGCTTCGGCGCCGCAAACACACTGGGGCAGGTCCGGCGGGCACTCGCACTTACCCACAAGATCGGAAGAGCGTCGTGTAGGGAAAGAGTGTAGATCTCGGTGGTCGCCGTATCATTAAAAAAAAAAAAAAGAAGTAGACCTACAGAGAAACAAGTCG
>CAJVWY010000072.1 GCA_913009925.1 uncultured bacterium | reverse complement strand
GGCAGCGTAGGACCCATAGGAATGCCTGAACTGATTATTATACTGGTAGTGGCGCTGGTGATCTTTGGACCGAAGCGTCTCCCGGAACTCGGGCGCTCGCGCGGCAAGGGGATAAAGGAGTTCAAGAACTCCACAAGTGAGCTCACGGAGCATCTGGCGGAAGACGAATCTGCTCCAGCCGCTCCCCCTACGGTCGATAAGGCCGAGAAGGTCGAGGAGCCCCCGGCCAGTACTGGAGCCAACAGCTCTGAAGCGGCACAGGCCTCCGAAACCAAAACCCCGTAGCCAGCGGCCGCGGCGTTAGCTTCCCAGGGCGGTGTCCAAGTCACCCCACGAAGTCGAGATGTCTCTGATAGAGCATCTGGACGAACTACGTACCAGAATCATAGTCTCCCTGATCGCATTCCTGGTGGGCTTTGGCATCTGCTTTGCCTTTCGTGGCTATCTGCTGGAACTGCTGGTGGCCCCCCTGGACGGCAAGACCCTGATCACCCTGGGCCCCACCGAAGCCTTCATGACCGTGTTCAAGGTGTCGGCCTATTGCGGCCTGATCCTCTCCTCGCCGGTGCTCATTTACCAGATCTGGGCCTTTGTGTCGCCGGGGCTGAAAAACAAAGAGAAGAAACTGGTGATCGTCGCCACCATCAGCACCTCTATCCTGTTCTTTATGGGGGTGGCCTTCGCCTGGATCTTCGTACTCCCCCGGGTCCTCGGCTTTTTGCTCACCTACGGGGGCGACTACTTCAATCAGCAGGTACAGGCCGTAAAATATTTCTCCTTCGTGGCGCTGTTTCTGCTGGGATTCGGCATCATGTTCGAAACGCCGGCCATGATTCTGACGCTGACGCGTCTGGGCGTGGTTGACGCGCGCTCTCTGGCCAAGTACCGGAAATATTCGATCCTTCTGGGATGTGTGGTCAGCGCCGTCCTGACCCCTCCGGACATCTTCTCCATGCTGGCGATGGTGCTGCCCTTCTACGTGCTTTACGAGATCAGCATCCAGCTCAGCAAGCTGGTGCAGAAGCGCAAAAGCAAGAAAGACGCCACGGAGATGGTGGATGATACCCCCGACATCGGAGAGACAACGGGATGATGATTCACGCCCCTCGAACAGCCGAGCGAGGAAAAGACGCAGATGCCGCAGGGATGGTGAAGGAGCCGCAGCCGGACGCGGCTGTGGACCTGTCTGTAGTCATCCCGGTCTATAACGAAGAAGAGCGAATCGTCAACACGGTCAACCTCGTCGCCAATTTTCTTAAAAAGAGAAAAAAGAATTTTGAGATCATCATCTCCGATGACGGTAGCCGCGATGGCGGGCCGGAACTGGTCCGGGAAAAGCTCAGAGAGGCCAGGGAGGTACGGCTGATAAGGGAAAAGCGGAACCAGGGCAAGGGCGCAGCCGTACGCAAGGGGGTACTCGCGGCACACGGGGAGCGGATCATCTTCACCGATGCCGACCTGGCCTATCCCGTGGAGACAATCGATCAGTGTGTCGCCGCTCTGGAAGAATACGATATCGCGGTGGGATCGCGGAACCTGCCGGACTCCTGTATAAAAGTCTCACCCACCAAACTGCGTCAGCTCACCGGCCCCGTGTTCAAGACCATCGTGCGCAAGCTGGCGCTTTCAGGTTTTACCGATACGCAATGCGGCTTCAAGGGCTTTCGCTCGCAGGCGGCCCATGATATCTTCCTCAACTGCACCATCAACGGTTTCGCCTTCGACGTGGAGGTGCTGGCGCTGGCGCGTCTGTTCGGATACAGCGTCATCGAGATGCCCGTCTGCCTGCAGGTGGATTCGTCCGACAGCCAGATCAACCTCACCACGGACCCGGCGCGCATGATCAGAGACCTGTTTCTCATCAATCGCCGCATACGGGAACTGCGGGCCACAACCCCTCGGGAGTAACCGCCCCTACTGGACCAGCCTGGTGAATTCGTCCATGCTGGTGTCGGCCTCCATGCGGTACCGCTTGATCGCATAGGGGTCATGGCTGGACTGTTGTTCTCCAGGGTCGGTGGTAACGGCCAGCAGGTATCCCGTCTTATATGCCAGCGTCTCCACCGCCTCGCTGTATTTGCCGGAAGGGTAACAGAACCAGTAGACCGGGTGACCCAGCTTTTGGTAAAGCACGGTTGCCGAATCAAACAGCTGGCGCCGGCGCTCCCCGGGCGAAACCAGGGTAAGGTCTTTATGGGAGATGGTGTGGGAGCCGATATCCATGCCCCGCTGGTCCAGCTCTATTATCTGCCGCCAGTCCATGTAGCCCGCGTCGCCCACCATGCCGGTGAGAATGTAGAACGTCGCCGGGAAGGAATATGCTGCGAGTATCGGCGCTGCTATAAAGTAGCTGTCCTGATAACCGTCGTCAAAGGTGAGCATCACCGGCTTCGGCGGCAGCGGCTGGCCGTAATACAGAGCCTTGAACAGCTGGGTCTGGGAGATGGGATTGTAGCCGGTCTGCGCCAGATAGGCCATCTGTTGTTCAAAGGCCTGGGCGGGAACGGTGAGCTCCCTGCGGAGTTGGTCGGCGCCGGGCGGCGGTTCGCCGACGTGATGGTACATAAGCACCGGGACCTTGACGAGAACCGGAGTGCCGGAGGGTGACGGGGGGAAAGCCAGCTCCTGGAACCCCCTTAAAGGCGCCGCCGGTTCCTCCCTTATAGCGGCGCCGTGTTCAACCGTCATCTCCTGGCCGGAAACCGTACTCTCCCGGCATGCGGAAAGGGCGCAGACCCCCAATGCCGTCATGAGGACGGCAAGCAGGGGTGCCACGATCTTGCTGGCGCCGCTCAAGCTGACGGTGCTCCCGGGGCTGTTTCCCGCAATATGGGAATCAGAAGATCCGCAGTTGTTTTTACTCCGAACGAACCTTTTTCACCTCCGAGGACATAGACAGCGGACACCTGCCCGATGCGGGTATCGACATTGTCCACCGAGGACACGCTGATACTGATGAACATCGGTATCTCCGATATGGGGGCATCGGCCGGTTCCGCTCCCACCGGCATCACGCCCAGGTTGCCCAGGTTGAGCAGCAGATGCTTCTCCAGGTCTGAATAAAGGGGGGACTGCCGGTCGTCGGCGCGATTCAGCAACAGCACCGAGTTTACCGGTATGTCGAAGCTGCCGCCGGTCGATTCGACCAGGGTGCCCTGCAGGGTATTGAGCAGGGTGGCGCCGCCGCCCATGCCGATGGCCACCGCCAGCTGCTGTCCCAGTACCGGCACCAGCGATGATTCGTCCAGGCCGGCGTAGGTGGAGTCGGCCTTCAGGTCTTTGCGGATCTTCGCCACCGCGGCGTCTGAATCGAAGCGCGGATCGAGGATCGTCGTCGATACGACCTGACCACCGGCGCTGTTTAACGCGGAATTGATGTCACGCAGGGTGCTGTCGCTGACATCCGATGACGCCACCAGGGCTATCTTCTGCCCCTGCAGGTGACCGCCGACGATAAAGGGGAAGGTATCGTCCTGGTAGCGGCTGTTCACGGCCCGCTCCCGTTCCAGGAAGCTGTTCCGGCTCCTGAGCGAGTCAAGGTCGCGCTGGATGTCATCCACCAGGCCGGCGCGCCCGGTCTCGACCACGCCGCTGTCGGAGAGGCTGATACCGACCAGCATCCCCAGGCCGAGGGCCAGGAAGATAGCCACCAGCGTCATCAGATGATAGCGCCAGGTAAGCATCTCAGATGTTGATCAGCAGTTGCAGTCTAACCACCACCAGGTTGACAAAAGAGCGTAACTGTGGCGATGTGGAAATGACGGCCGCCATCGGTACCAGCGCCGCCGCCGCCAGGGCGGCGACCTCGATTGCCATCCGTGACCGCGAAGGGTCGGTGATCACGGGCGCACCGGCCCGGCCGCCGCCGGCACCGGCCAGGGACCACCGCACCGTTCTTTTCCATACGGATGGAAGGATATCCCGCGCCTTCATGATGAGCAAGAACAAAATGGGCGGTCCGAAGACGGCCAGGACCCGCAGGGGCTTCTGGATGTCCATGGAGAATGGGGTGTGCCACCAGAAACTGTCGAAGAATATGACGCTGAAGGAGAAGGCCAGCGAAACCTGGTACAGGAGCCGCCAGGGCCTCAGGGCGACCAGCCCCAGGGCCATGGTGAGATACCAGGGCTGGAACCAGAAAAGGGCGAAGGGGGTAAGAAAAGCGATTCCCGCCGAGGCGGAGATCAGGCCGCGGAAGCTGCTGACGCCGCGGATATGCCAGATGATGTATCCCCCCAGAAGAGCCGTGAAAGTCAGCTGGATGAGGGTGTTGGAAAGCTGCAGCTGAAAATGGCCGGCCACCAGGTCCCGGAGCAGCCCCGGCAAGGTGAAATTGGCCTTCCGGCCCACCGTCATCATGGATTTGAAGGTTTCCCTGCCGGCCCACAGGGGCAGGTAACTCAGGAAGGTCACCACCGCGAATATCAACAGGGAGCCGCCGGCGATGGCCAGGCGCCGGACCAGGGTACGGTTCTGCCGCAGCGCCAGGGCTATGTAGATGAATAAAATGGGCAGGGCGATGAACTTGACCAGGATCGCCATGGTGATGAACAGGGCTCCCAGCAACACGCGGCGGTTAAGGTATTGCAGGAATCCCGCCAGCACCATGGTGAGCATGAGGATATCGTTGTGGGCGTTGGACACCACCAATATGAGTATGAAGGGGTTCCAGCCGAAGAACAGCAACGCCTTTCGTTCCAGGCCCGGTTTAATCCGCGCCGCGATCCTCCAGATGAGGTACAGGTTAACCAGGTTCATGGAAACGAAGAAGCCCCGGAAAAGGAAGAAGTTGACCGAAAAGCCGTCACCGGCGATCCAGGCGATGGCGCTGGTCACGTAAATATGCAGGGGGCCGTATACCGAGCCCGTACCCACCCAGCCGCCCATGTTGTAGAAGGGGTCCTGGGGGAAATATGTGGCCGGTATGATGAGAGGGTTCTCGCCGTAGATGGCAAGTATGCGCGCGTGGCGGATATAGTCGAAGATGTCGGTGGAGAGCAGGGTCGGCACCACCAGCATGACCAGGTGAAACAGTACGGCGAAGGCGGCGATGACGGTCAGTATCCTGCCGGAATCCGGGCGCGGACCCAGCGGCCTGCCGGTACGGCCGGCGTTGTGGGAGCCACCGCCGGCGCCGGCCACGCCGAGGCCGGCGAGATAGAGCCCGAAGATGGTAAAGGCCGTACCCAAGAGAAAGACGTAGAGTAAATAATAATTGGACAATGAGAAATCGCCCTCAGGCAGCGCCAGATAGGGGGGAAAATGGGAACGGTCCGTCTCCGGCAGGGCCAGGGGCAACAGGGCGAACACCACATAGGCAAGCAGGCTCACGGCGCCGATAAGGGTCAAGGCCTTTACCGGGTTGGCCTGGGCTGCGCGCCAGAGGCCGATGGTTTTTCTTCGGATTTCGATTATAGCGTGTCTCATCGGTTCAGGGCGGATTATCCTGGCGATGGAAAGCAGCGGGCGGGGCTGCCGGGAAGGATTATCATGCCAACCGCCATATCCTATAGAAAGAGATGGCGAGGCTCAAGCAGCCTGCATGAAAAAATGGTTTTGCACTTTTCCTCCAGTCCCATATACTTACGCAGGTCGGCAGCATTTATTCAACGGCTCGTTGTCGAAGCCGGCATGAAAACACAGGAGGCTTGACTGATGGCGGCCAGTGCCGAAACGGACAAGATCAGGGTCTACCAGGCAGACTGGGTCCTCCCCATCGTTTCCGGTCCCATACAGGACGGCGCCGTGGCGGTGGCGGGAGAAAGCATCAAGGCCGTGGGTACCCGGGCAGCCATATCGGCTGAATTCCCGGAGGCCGAGGTTACCAATTTTCACCATACCATCCTCCTGCCGGGCTTCGTAAACTGTCACTGCCACCTGGAATACGCAGTTTTCCGGGGGCTGCTTGATAACCGCAGCTTCGGTAACTGGATACTGGACCTCATCGACCTGAAAAGGAAGATCGGTTACGAGGATTATGTCGCCAGCTCCGAACTGGGCGCCGCTGAATGCATAGCCTCCGGCATCACCACCCTGGGCGAGGCGATGTCCTCCGGGGCCAGTTTCGACGCCATCCAGAAGACGGGGCTGAGGTCCAGGGTCTACCAGGAGGTGCTGGGCATCGATGACCACCAGCTGGGTGAGACCCTTGCCCGCCTGTCTGCCAGGCTGGACCGGCTGGTGGAGCAGGCCGGCAGGCTGATCGAGGTGGGCATCTTCCCCCACGCGACCTATACGGTCAGTCCGAAGCTTTACAGCGCCGTGGGCGAGATGGCCAAGGAGCGGGAGATGAA
>CAJVWY010000071.1 GCA_913009925.1 uncultured bacterium | reverse complement strand
TGGCATTCGTCATCTTCCTGGTGGCCGGCGTCGCCGAGCTCAACCGCACCCCCTTCGACCTGCCGGAGGCCGAATCGGAGCTGGTCAGCGGCTACATGACCGAGTACAGCGCCATGCGCTTCGCGCTCTTCTATGGCCTGGTGGAATGGGGCAACGTAACCGTATGGGGCCTGACCACCGCCACCCTGTTTCTGGGTGGCTGGCACGGTCCCTTCCTCAGCGGGCCGCTATGGCTGCTGGTCAAGGTCGTGATCATGGCCCTGATAATCATCTGGTTCTTCTCGACCTTTCCACGGCTGCAGGTAGACCAGCTCATGGCCTTCGCCTGGAAGATACTCATCCCCATCAGCATTCTCAACCTGGGCGCGACCGGCCTGTTCATCACCCTGTGGCCGGACAACTTCCTGCTGCCCACGGCCATATTCAGCTGGGCTGCGGTCATCATCTTCATCGCCGTGTTCTCCTACGCCGTTAAGAAGATCCTGCTCCGCAGCCGCCTGGGAATGAAGAAGATGATGGATTACGAACCGTGGTTGCTGCACAAGCCGGCCGGCCCCATACCCACCGGGAAGCAGACCAAGTCATGATCGGCCTTTTCAAAGGACTGCACGCTACCATCAGCCACCTGCTGACCAAAAAGGTCACGATACAGTACCCGGAGGAGCGGCGCGAACTGCCACCGCGCAGCCGCGGGCTCATCCGCCTGCGCCTCATGCCCGACTCCTACGAACCGCGCTGTATCTCCTGTACCTTCTGTGAGCGGATATGCCCCTCCACGGCCATAAAGATCGTCTACGATGAGACCCAGCCCGGCAAGGTCTGGACCCTGGACGCGGGTACCGCACCCCTGCTCTGCCATCTCATCGAAGGCGACGCAGCCATAGGCAGCAGGCCGTGGCCCGCGGCCGGCCATCCCACCGACGCCCCCAGGCGAGCCTGCCTGGCGGCGTCGCTCATGGACAGTGAACAGCTCACGCCGCTGTCGCTGGTAAAGACCGCCCGCAGGGACGGCGTCCCCGTCAGCCAGGCTTACGGTATCGCCACCTTCTACGACCAGCTGGGCCCCGGCGTCCCGGAAAGGGTGATCGAAGCGCCCACCCCCACCGAAGGCACGACGGCCGGGGACTGCCCGGCGATCCTACTGGGCAACCACGGCAGGATAGACCCGGAGAGCATCGATGATTATTCAGGCAACGGCGGCTATCAGAGCGTCACCCGGTCCCTTACGGAGATGATGCCGGCCGAGGTGGTGGAGGAGATCGCCATCAGCGGCCTCCGGGGCCGCGGCGGCGCCGGCCGGGCGACGTCGAAGAAATGGGAGCAGGCGCTGGCGACGGAGGCCGCGGACAAGTACATCATCTGCAATGCTTACGAAGGGGACCGCGATTCTTTCAAGGACCGCTCCCTGCTGGAGAACAACCCCCATGGAGTCATCGAGGGCATGGTGCTGGCGGGATACGCCACCGGCGCCCGCCAGGGCATCGTCTGCCTCTGCGCCGACTTCGCCCTGGCTGCGGAACGGCTGAAGCTCGCCATCGATCAGGCGGTTGCCAGAGGCATCCTGGAGAACGAGCTGCCCGGCACCGGCTTCTCCTTCTCCATAGAGCTGGTCACGACGCCACAGGCGTTCATCGGCGGCGAGGAGACGGCGCTCATCGCCACCCTGGAGAGCAAGCGTCCCATGCCCGGGCTCCGGCCTCCTTACCCGTCCCGCCGGGGGCTGAGAGGAGCCCCCACCGTGGTGGAGAGCCCCGAGACCCTGGCCAATATCCCCTGGATCATCGCTAACGGCGCCCG
The DNA here is from genome assembly GCA_913009925.1 of uncultured bacterium. Lineage (GTDB taxonomy): Bacteria > Actinomycetota > Thermoleophilia > BMS3ABIN01 > BMS3ABIN01 > BMS3ABIN01. The sequence continues at coordinate 4,522 of CAJVWY010000071.1, read as the reverse complement.
GGCCTTCCAGGTGATCGGGCCCAGGAATGCGCCCGGAACCAAACTGTTCACCCTTTCCGGTGCCGTGGCGAACCCGGGTCTGTACGAGACGACCATGGACACCAGCCTGTTGAAGCTGGTAACGGAGGCGGCTGGAGGATTCGGCGGCAGGGAAGCCAAGGCCGCCCTGGTGGGCGGCACCGGCGGCGGCTTCCTCTCCCCCGGTCTTTTCGACATCCCCCTGGATTTCGACGCCATGGCCGAGATCGGCGGCGACCTGAGCTCGGGCGCTATCCGGGTGCTGGATGGCGGCGACTGTATCATCAACACCGTACGGCAGTGTCTGGCCTTCTCGGCGGCGGAATCATGCGGCAAGTGCACACCCTGCCGGATCGGCCTGCGGCGCCTGCTGGAGATCATCGACCGTATCTGCATGGGAACCAGCCAGGTATCCGACCTGCAACTGGCGGTGGACCTGGCGCAGGATATCGGCGACAGCGCCTTCTGTCAGCTGGGTCGCGGCGCCGTCAAGCCGCTGCTGACAGGCATCAACTTTTTCCATAACGAGTTTAGCGAACATGTAGAGGACGGCAAGTGCAGCGCCGGGAGGTGTGGCCTTCAATGAGCGGAAAGCCTGAGATCATCCCGCCGGTGGTCAGCGAACCCCAGGCTCCGCTGGTGGCCCTTACCATCAACGGCAGCGAGATCAGGGCCCGCGCCTACCAGACCATCCTGCAGGCGGCGGAGCTGGCGGACGTGGCCATACCTCATCTCTGCGTACTCCCGGAGATGGAACATTACAGCGGCTGCCGCCTTTGCCTGGTCGAAGTGGTGGGTATGGAGCGCCCGGTGCCCGCCTGCTCCACCCGTGTCAGCGAGAATATGGACGTGGCCACCGACAGCGAGCGCCTGCTCCGGCTGAGAAAGACCAACTTGGAGCTGCTGCTGTCGAACCATAACGCTTACTGCGCACCACCGTGCAAATACGGCTGCCCAACCAATGTCGATATCCCCGCCTTCACCAGCCTCGTCGGCGACGGCGACTATGACGAATCCCAGCGGGTGCTCAAGGAGAACCTCCCCCTGCCGGCGAGCGTCGGCAGGGTCTGCCCTCATCCCTGCGAGAGCCAATGCCGCCGCCAGGAGATAGAGGAGCCCGTATCCATCTGCCTGTCACACCGCTTCGTGGGGGATGTGGCCATCCAGAAGGGGTTCCACCCGGAGAAGCCCGAGGCGCCCACCGGCAAAAGGGTGGCGGTCATCGGTTCCGGACCGGCGGGCATAGCCAACGCTTATTACCTGGCGCTCAAGGGGCACGCGGTGACCATCTTTGAAGCGCTGCCCGAGCCCGGCGGCATGCTGCGCTACGGTATCCCCGAGTACCGGCTGCCCAAGAAAGTAGTGGACGCGGAGCTGGAGCCTCTCTGGCAGATGGGGGTCGAATTCAAAGCCAACACCTCTCTGGGCCCGGATATCTCCATCGACAAACTTTTAGACGAAGATGGCTACGACGCCCTGTTCCTCGGCATCGGCGCCCACGAGAGCCGTTCACTGCGCGTGGAGGGAGAGGACCTGCCGGGAGTTATCCCGGTGGTGGACTTCCTGCGGGATGTCGCCTCTGGCAAGCCGCCGGAGATAGGCGACCGGGTGGCGGTCATCGGCGGCGGTTTCTCCGCCATCGACGCAGTGCGGGTAGCGATCCGGCTGGGAGCCAAAGACGTGACCCTGGTCTACCGTCGCTCACAGAAGGAGATGCCCGCCCATGAAGTCGAGGTGCGGGACGCGCAGGATGAGGGGGTCAAGTTCGTCTTCCTGGCATCACCGGTCAAGGTGGAAGGCAAGGACGGCCGCGTCAGCGGCCTGGTATGCCAGAAGATGAAACTGGGCGAACCGGACGCCAGCGGCAGGCGCCGGCCGGAGCCGGTGGAGGGAACCGATTACCTGATGGAGCTGGATACGGTGATACCCGCCATCGGTCAGATGCCGCGGCTGACCTACAGGAAACAGGGCAGCCTAGAGGAATACAACTATATTGAAGAGGCCGGCGGCATCGAATGTACCAAGTGGCATACCATCGGCGCCAACGAGCGCACCCTGCAGACCGGCAGGCCCGAGGTGTTCACCGGCGGTGACGCCTTCACCGGCGCGGCGACCGTGGTAGAGGCCATCGGCTCCGGCAAGCGCGCCGCCTGGTCCATGGACGCCTTCCTGGGCGGCGCCGACATGCAGGCCTATGAGGCCGGGCTGCCGGCGGAGAAGCCAGCCCTGCTGGCCATTCCCGCCTGGAGGCGTGAGCCAAGAGAGCGTCAGATAACTCCCATGCTCCAGGCCCGCGAACGGATCGATAATTTCCTGGAGATAGACAAAGGCCTGTCGGAGAAGGCGGCCCACGCCGAAAGCGACCGCTGCCTGAAATGCGTCTGCCAGGGAGTGGAGACCTGTAAACTCAGGCGTTACAGTATCGAGGCCGGCCTGCTCAAGGATGAAGGCAACCGCTTCCACGGTCCACAGAATATTTTCGGGCGTGACACCAGCCATGCGTTCATCATGAGGGACCCTGACCGCTGTATCGATTGCGGGAACTGCGTCCGTGTCTGCCGGGAATGGACGGGCTCCAGCTGTTACGAGTTCGTCAACCGGGGGTTCGAGACGGTAGTAGGAACACCCTTCGACTCCTCCCTTAACGATACCGACTGCGTCTCCTGCGGCCGCTGCGCCAGCGCCTGCCCCACGGGAGCCCTTTTCTTCCGCGAGCGGACACTGTCCGACTGGCACCTGGATGTGTCGCGCTGTATCTTCTGCGGCGATTGCGTCGAGGTCTGCCCGCAGAAGGCCCTGGCGACGACCCCCCGTTTCGAGCTGGCGGACTTCCAACGTCAGGCGCTGAGCTATCATCTGCTGGAACGGGCCCGCGGCGCGGAGGAGACGGAATGACCGATTTCCACCCAGTCGCCTTTTATCTTATAGCCACCACGGTCATCGGCTGCGCCATCGGCGTGGTCGTGTTCAAGAACCTGATCCACAGCGCCATCTCCATGGTCTGCTGCTTCATCGGCGTCGCCGGCATCTATATCCTGCTCAAAGCCGAACTGGTGGCGGTTGCGCAGGTACTGATCTATGTCGGCGCCATCTCCATCCTCATCCTGTTCGCTATCATGCTCACCCGCCACCGCAGCGGCGATATCAGCATCTTCTTCCACCGTCAGTCCTGGGTGGCTATTCCCATTGTCGCGCTGGTATTCATCGTGCTGGCCGGCGTGCTGGCGTCCGCCAGATACAATGCTTCACCGGAGTCCATGAACCTCCCCACCCGCGAAATGGCGAGCCTCATGTTCAACCAGTACGCCTTCCCCTTCGAGCTCGTCTCGCTGGTGCTGCTGGTGGCCATGGTGGGAGCGGTACTCCTGGCCAGCAAGGAGAAAAAACCTTGACGGCGCTGCAACATTACCTGCTGCTGGCCGTCGCTCTGTTCTGCATCGGCGCCTGGGGCGTGCTCGCCCGCCGGAACATCATTCTGGTCATCATGTGCATCGAGTTGATGCTGAACGCGGTGAATATCGCCCTGGTGGCTTTCTCCAACTATACTTTCGGCGGTTCCGGAAAGGGACAGGTCTTTGTCTTCTTTGTTTTTGCCGTAGCCGCCGCCGAGGTAGCCATCGGCCTGGCAATCACCATCGCCCAATACCGCCTGAGGGAGCGGACGAGCGTCGACGAGATGAAGGAGATGAAGGGATAACGTGAAGTTTCTGGTTCTGCTCATACCGCTGTTGCCGATGACCTCGTTCGTGATAACGGGCCTGCTGGGCAAGCGTTTCTTTAAGGAGAAGAGCCATTACCTGTCGGTGGCCACGGTAGCACTCTCCTGGATCCTGTCCATGTATGTCTTCTACAGAGTAGTGACGGGGGAGACCTTCGCCTGGCACATCTACTCCTGGATACTGGTAGGCAACTTCCAGGTGGACGTGGGATTCCTGGTGGACGAACTGACCGCGGTCATGCTGATGGTAGTCTCCACCATCGGCTTCATGGTACACATCTACTCCATCGGCTACATGAAGGGCGACGGCGGCTACTACCGCTTCTTCGCCTATCTCAACCTTTTCATGTTCTCCATGTTCATGCTGGTGCTGTCGGACAACTACCTGATGCTGTATGTCTTCTGGGAAGCGGTGGGCCTCTGTTCCTACCTGCTTATCTCCTTCTGGTACCACAAGAAGAGCGCGGCCAACGCCGGCACCAAAGCTTTCCTGGTAAACCGCATCGGCGACTTCGGCTTCGGGCTGGGCGTTATCCTAATCTTCGTCACCCTGGGCACGCTTAGCTACAGCGGTGTCTTCAGCCTTGCCGAGACGGGGGCGGCCGGCGGCGCCACCCTGACTGTCATATGCCTGCTGCTGTTCACCGGGGCCGTGGGCAAGAGAGATCGGAAGAGCACACGTCTGAACTCCAGTCACATTCCTTTATCTCGTATGCCGTCTTCTGCTTGAAAAAAAAAAACTTAATACACTACCTCGCTTACATCTATCTGTCACTGCTATCTTTA
>CAJVWY010000070.1 GCA_913009925.1 uncultured bacterium | reverse complement strand
ATCGCTCATTGACATCGAGATCCAGGCCCGCGCGGCGCTGGCGGTGGAGATAGGGGAACAGGCCAGAGCCGATACCAGGAAGGAAGTGCTGGCCAGGGCCCGCGACCTGTCCGGCGCCCGGGCGCGCGCCTTCCGGCGATCCCCCCTGAAGGCCGCGCGTCGCCGGTTCACCCTGCGCCCGGTGGCCATAGCCGCCGCGCTAATGGCGTTTATGTTTACCGGCACGGCCATCGCCGCCACCATGGCCGCACCGGACAGTATCCTTTATCCACTCAAACAGCAGCTGGAAGAGGCCCGAACGGTGCTGGCCGTACAGGACCTGGACAAGGCCGGGGTCGAGATCGGTTACGCCAACGCCCGCCTGGACGAGATCTCCGGCATGGTGGCCAAGAACAAGGCCGAATATGTGCCTGACCTAATGGACAACTATGATTCGCATATGGATGCGGTCATGGTCCTGATGGGCAGGGTCAGGGAACATGGAGGAGACGCCAGCCAGATGGAAGCGTGGATCAGGGCCACCCAGTACCGGCATGACTACCTGCTCATGGCGCTTAGCAGCCAGGTTCCGGAAGAGATCGGGGATGACATGCAGAGGTCCGTGTCCGGAGACACCCCGGGCACCATGCCGGCAGCCTCCCATTCTCAGGACGCCCAGCAGCCCCGCGGCGACCAACCGCCCCCGGCCGCCGGTGATGGAATGCCGGATGAAAGCCAAAGCTACGCGCCGGAGGGCATGGAAAACCAGATGCCGGATGAAAGCCGGAGCCAGGCGCCGGAAGATATGGAAAACCGGATGCCGGAGTTTGACAGCCCTCACCAAGACGGGGTGCGCGGCTCCGCCCCCGATTCTGGAAGCAGCGCCTAGCTGTTAAGTCCGGCCAGCCTCTCCAGGAACAGGTCGTTCTCTTCCGGCGTGCCGACGCTGACCCTCACGTAACCGGGGCAGGACAGCGACCGTCCCGGCCTGACGATAACGCCACGCTTCATCAGCTCCTCGGGCACAGCGTCTGCCGGCACCGCCAGCCCCCGCACATCCACCAGCATGAAGTTGCTCTGGGTCTCGACATATTCCAGGTTCAGCCGTTCCAGGCCGCTGTAAAGCTGCCGGCGGCCCCGCCGGTTCAGGTCGCGCCTCTCTTCGAGCCTGTCCTCCAGGCTCAGCGCCTTGAGCGCCGCCGCCTGGGCCAGGGTGTTCACATTGAAGGGCTGCCGCACCTTGTCGATGGCCTGGCGCACCGGTGGCGGGCAGATGCCGTAACCCACCCTGAGGCCGCAGAGTCCGTAAATCTTGGAGAAGGTGCGCAGCACCATTACGTTGCCGCGCGCGCGGGCCAGAGCCATGCCTTCCTGGGAGTCATCCTCCTCCACATATTCATTGTAGGCCTCGTCCAGCACCAGCAGGCAGTCCTCCGGGAGACCGTCAGCGAATCCCTGGATCTCCTCCGCCGGCAGATAAGCTCCCGTGGGGTTGTGGGGATTGGTGAGAAAGACGATCCTGGTCCGTTCGTTGACCGCCGCCGCCATCGCCGGCAGGTCGTTCCTGAAGTCCCTGAGCGGCACCTTGACCGGAGTGGCCCCGCGCCCCGAGATCACTTTCTCATAAACCAGGAAGGTGGGGTCGGCGAGGACCGCTTCCACGCCCGGTTCCAGCAATATCATGCTGACCCAGAACAGCAGCTCGCAGGATCCGTTGCCCACAGTCACCGCCTCCGGGCCCACCTGGTAGCGCGCGGCCAGAGCCGCGCGCAGCTCCCGGCATTCAGAGTCGGGATAGCGGTTGAGGTCCTGGAACCTTTCCTCTATGACCGGCCGTACCTCGGGGAACGGCGGCAGGGGCGACTCGTTGGAGGCCAACTTGACCGCCTGCTCCAGGCCGTACCGTTCCAGCACCACCCGGATGGGCGTGCCGGCCACGTAGGCCTCTATATCCTTGAGTTGTGAAAGGAATCGCATCCCGGAGCTCCCGCCCTGTTGCTGTTTTACCCGCCCATGAAACCGTTATTCCGGCAGGTCGGTCCTCAACTGCCGGGCTTCGTGAAGGTAGGGGTGCCTTATCTCTCCCCGCCCGCGGCTGCTGTAGGTGTGCATCAGTACTCTGATACAGTTGCCGATACTCCCCTCGACGGCGATCTCCTGTGAACAGAGCAGCGGGGTCTGTGACAGCCCCAGATTACGCGCCGCCACCGCTGGAAAATCCGAGCAGAGGTCCGCGGTGGCCGTAAAGATTATGCTGACGATATCCTCCGCGGCCAGTTCGTTCCGCGACATTATCTCCTGCAGCAACTCCGCTGTGCGTTCCTGTATCTGCTCGCTGGTGTCTTCCTCCACGGTGGTCGCACCGCGTATGGCCACCAGTCGCCGGTCATCCTCCTTCATTTTCTTCCTTCCCTGATATTTTTTCCAGCTCCGCTACCTCGTCACGATCAAGGGCGCGATAGTCCCCTACCCGTAAGCCGGTATCGGTGAGCGTGGCATAGCGGCACCGGTGCAACCTGGTCACCGGGTGACCCAGCGCTTCCATCATCCGGCGCACCTGCCGCTTGCGGCCCTCATGGATGGTCAGTTCTATGATGGAGCCGGCGTCTCCGGCCGAGACCAGCCGCGCCGCCGCCGGCGTCGTCACCCCGTCGTCGAGCCGGATGCCGGTTCGCAGCCGTTTCAGATCAGCGGCGGTAACCTTGCCTTTTACTTCGACCCGGTATACTTTATCAACCTCGAAGCGAGGATGCATCAGCTGATGGGCCAGACGCCCGTCGTTGGTGAGAATCAGCAGGCCAGTCGTGTCACGGTCCAGGCGGCCTATGGGGAACAGGCGCTGCCGTGAGGGCACCAGACCGGTGACCGTCGGCCGGCCGCGCCCATCCGAGACGGCGCTGATGACCCCGGCGGGTTTGTTCACCAGGTAATACTCCAGCGGTTCCGGCGTCACCGTGCGGCCGTCGCAGACCACGATATCGCCCGAATGGATACGCACCCCCAGTTCCTTCACGGTCTGGCCGTTCACTGTCACCCTGCCGGCGAGTATCAGCTCCTCGCACTTGCGCCGGGAAGCGACGCCGGCGCGCGCCATGTACTTCTGCAGGCGCTCACCCCGGGAGCCCATCCTGGTCTCCCCTCACGCCTGTCGCCGCCGGTGGTTGCCGCCCTGTCGTCCCCGGTGGCAAGCCGGGGCGATCATATTTATCACTGCCGGGCATCGGCGGCCTGCAACAGCTTCTCCCTGAGTTCGGCCACGTCCTCCGGTGTGGCCTGGAAACCTTCCAGCGGCGGCAGAGCCGACAACCCGGGCAGGCCGAAAAGCTTCTCGAACACCGCCGAGGTGCGGTACTGGATAGCACCGCCCTGACCGATACGCCCCGACTCCGTCAGCAGGCCTTTGTCCAGGAGGGTATTTACCACCGTATCGGCGCTGATGCCGCGGATGCGGGCTATCTCCGGCCGGGTGACCGGCTGCAGGTAAGCCACGATAGCCAGGGTTTCCATCGCCGCCGCTGAAAGCGAATAGTCCACCGGCCGCTGGCAGAACCGCTCGACGGCCGCCTGGGCCCCGTCGGCGGTGCGGAAGGTATAGCCTCCCGCCAGCTCGGCGAACACGATGCCGCGGGCCGGGTCCGCATATACTTCCCTCACCGTTTCCACCGCCCGGGACAGCTCTTCCCCATCGCTGCCGGTCACCTCGGCCAGCACCTCCAGGCTCACCGGCTCCGAGGAGATGAACAGCACCGCTTCGATATCACGCACCAGGGGATCGTTGACCATCCCGGCCTCACCCGCCGGCGGGTTCATCGCAGATCCTTCGGGAGCTTTATCTTCCATTAGCAACCTCCATCGGCCGCCCTCAGGCGATCTTTTTCTTCCCGGCCTCGTGTATCAGGATGCGGCCGAAGAGCTTTTCCTGTTCGATCTCCAGCTCACCGGTATTGTACATCTCCAGCAGGGCGAAGAAGGTCACCGCCTGCGTCATGCGGTCGGCTTCGCCGGCGATGTCATCGAACGATACCTGCCGCCCGTCCCTGAGCGCCGCCCTGATCTCCTTCATCTGCTCCCAGATGCTGACGGTTATGCGTACCATGTGGTCCGTCCTGATCTCCGGCGGACCGGCCAGCAGCCCCGCCAGCGCCTCCATCAGCCGTGACGGATCATGTTTACGGGGGACCTCCCGCTCCACCCTGCGGGCCACACGGGGCAGCGGCGCAGCGCGGAAGTGCCAGTTGCGGGTGACCGCGTAACGCTGGTGCAGCCAGCCGGCCGCCTGCTTGAACTGCCGGTAGGTGATGAGCCTGAGCAGGAGCTCGTCGCGCGCCTCTTCGGGGGTGAGCTCTTCCAGATCCATCTGCTCCGGCCTGGGGAGCAGCCTGGCCGACTTGATCTCCATCAGGGCGCTCATGAGGATCAGGAACTCGCTCACCGCGTCCAGATCCAGCTCGTCCTTCTCCTCCAGCCGTTCCAGGTAGCAGATGACAATCTCGGCCAGCGGCACCTCGAAGATGCTGACTTCCTCCCGGAGGATCAGCGACAGCAGCAGGTCGAACGGCCCCTGGAACACCTCGATGTCCAGGTCAAGTTTTTCTAGATCCCAATCGCCTCGCATGCCTCTCCCAGTACCCTGGTAGCCACCTCCTGCGCTTTCCCGCGTCCACCTTCCAGTATGTCCTCAATGAGGCCCGGCTCCTGCAGAAGCTCCCGGCGCCTCTCCCGGATGGGATCGAGCCTGGCCAGGATACGCGCAGCCAGGCGCTGCTTGCACTCGGTGCAGCCGATGTCCGCCTGGCGGCAGCCGAGGCTGATCTCGTCCAGCTCCTCCTGCGGAGTGTCAAAGAACCTGTGGTAGGAAAAAACATTGCACTTGTCCGGATGCCCCGCGTCTTTCAGCCGTTTCCTCGCCGGGTCGGTGAACATGCTCATCACTTTCTTGCGCACCACCTCGGGCTCCTCGGCCATGTCGATGGTGTTGCCGTAGGACTTGCTCATCTTGCGGCCGTCCAGGCCTACCAGGCGCGGTGTCTTGGTGAGGATGGCCTTGGGCTCCGGGAATACTTCACCGTACAGGCTGTTGAAGCGCCGCGTGATCTCTCGCGCCAGCTCCAGATGGGATAGCTGGTCCTCGCCCACCGGGACCCGCGAGGCCTTATACAGGATGATGTCCGCGGTCTGCAGCACCGGATAGCCCAGGAAGCCCAATGTAGCTATACGCTCCCCCAGCTCACCCACCATCTCTTTGTAGGAGGGGACACGCGTGAGCCAGGAGACCGGCACCAGCATGCCCAGCAGCAGGGCCAGCTCGCTGTGCTCCTTCACCTCTGACTGGCGGAATACCACGCTGCGTTCCGGGTCGATACCGGCCGCTATCCAGTCGGCGACCATCTCGATGCCGTCACGCTTCATGCTCTCCACGCTGTCGAAGCGGGTGGTCAGGGCGTGCAGGTCGGCTACGCAATAGAAGCACTGATATCGGTCCTGCAACCGGACCCAGTTGGGAAGGGCGCCCAGCAGGTGGCCCAGGTGCAGCCGGCCCGTGGGCCGCATTCCGGAGAAGACTCTTTCGGGGGAAGCGGGCTGTTTCTGTGGCATGGGTGGATTCTAACCGAGCAGAGCCGGATATTAAAGCTCAGCAAACGTCCGGCCGGGCCGGGACGACCTAGATATCCCTCAGCATGTCTTCATCCATACCGAAGTAATGCCCCAGCTCATGCATCACCGTATTGCGCACGTTCTTCTTGATCTCCTCGTCGTTGCGGGACATCTCTTCGATGGGCACGCGGAAGATGGAGATACGGTCCGGCAGGGCGCCGGCATAGCCGCGCGGCCTCTCCGTCAGCGGCACGCCTTCATACAGGCCCAGCAAGTGATGGGGGTCGCGGACGTTAACGTTGACCAGTTGCGCCGGCGTGGCCAGATCGGCGACGATCACGGCCACATTGTCCAGGCGCTCGGCAAACTGCTGCGGCAGTTCTTCCAGAGCTTCCTCGACCAGTTGCTGGAAGTGTTCAGATTCCATGGCCGGACCGGTATCTCAAGGACAGGGCACCCGGAATGGGGATGGGCCACGCCCCGGGAGCTGGCGCCGCAGTCGCTTCAGTTGCCCGGCTTGACCGGCATTTTCTGGGAGAAACGCTCCACCATGGCACGCCGGCATGCTTGTTCCTGGTCTTTGTTATATGCCTTTTCCACCGAGACGCGGCAGTTTGACAGCGGCTGCCTGACCACCTTGACGGCGCCGAAACCCCCCTTGCGCTTCTCCAGCTTATGAAAGCCTTCAAGGTCCACCTCGACGGCGAACACCTTGTACAGGCAGCCGAAATAGGTCTTTTCATCCTCGTCGTAGGAATAGACGTATTTACATCCGGTGTCGAAACAGTTGGCGGGGTAGACGATCTTCTCGCATAATACCTCGCACTCCGTGCACTCCAGTTCGTCGGAGAGTTCCAGCAGTAATGACA
>CAJVWY010000069.1 GCA_913009925.1 uncultured bacterium | reverse complement strand
TGGAGGCGGGGCTGTCGCCCAGCGAGTTGAGGCATATCGTCACCTCGCCGGCGGGAACCACCGCCGCCGGTATCTCGCAGCTGGAGAGGGACGGCATCAGGTCCGCCATCATCGATTCGGTGCAGGTTACGGTCGACCGCGCCATTGAACTCGGCTAGACATGACGGGATTCGACGCACGCAGCTTTGTCAACGCTCTTTTTTATACCTACTATGTGTTCATCATCATCAGGATCATATTCAGCTGGACCGGGATACCATCCAACAGGACGTTGCTGACCCTGTTCCGGTACGTGCATGATGTGACCGAGCCCTATCTGGGTTTGTTCCGGCGGTTCATACCGCTGGCGGGGCCGATCGATTTCAGCCCGTTGGTCGGGCTGCTGGTATTGGGGATAATACAGAGTTTCGTCGTAAGCGCCTTGTAAATCATAAAACAGGGAGGACAGAGGGATGAAAATCACACCGTTGGATATCAGGCACAAGGAGTTCAGCCGGTCCATGCGGGGATACAAGGACCTGGAGGTGGATGAGTACCTTGATGAGATAGTCGAGGAGTTTGAGCGCCTGTTCAACAAGAACATCGACTACCAGGACCGGCTGGAGGCGCTGGAGGAGAAGATAGAGCAGTACCGCAATATCGAGGAGACGTTGCAGAAGACGCTGATCTCCGCCCAGGAGCAGGCCGAGGAGCTGAAGGTCAACGCCAAGAAGGAGGCGGACCTCATCCTGCGCGACGCCGAGCTCAAATCCCGCAGCATCATCAACGACTCCTACGCGGAGAGGCAGAAGATCCAGCGTTCGGTGCAGTCCCTCAAACAGAAACACGAAGACCTGCGTTACCAGCTCAAGTCTCTGCTGGAGAGCTACATGAACGTCCTCGACCAGGACGACGATTCGGTGTTCGATGAGGTCGAAATCGAGGACATGGAGTCCGGCGCCGGGACAGCCGCCGAGGAAGAGAGTGTGGGCATTGACGAGGCGGTGTCGACGGAGCTATCCGGAGGCGATTCCGCTGAGGCGACAGACACGGCCGATAACGGCGCGGAAGCGGAAGAGAAAGAGGTCAGCTTTCCCGCTCTCCATGGCGGAGGCACCGGTGACGATGACGACCCTTTCGCTGATGTAGAGATTGACACCGACGAGAAAAACTTCAAGTGGTAAACTGCTGACGGGGTCGCCGGAGGGTGCTCTGCTGGCGGTCAGGGCGGTGCCCGGGGCGAAGAAATCCCAGATAATGGGGGTGCGGGATGGAAAGCTGCGGGTGCGCCTGCAGGCTCCTCCCGTCGAGGGCAAGGCGAACAAGGCCCTGCTAAGGCTGCTGGCCCGCGAGCTGGGTCTCGGGAAAAACAGGGTGCGGATGCGGCACGGCGGGCGCTCCCGTGATAAAATAGTCCTGTTAGCCGGGTTACCGGCAGCGGATGCTGAAGAGAGGTTGAAAAAATTCCTCCGCGTAGAGTAATCGGCTTGTCGCGGGGGGTTTTCATTTTTCCATGGAACCGGAAGAATCCAAAAAACTGCTCAGGAAGCTTCACGAAGCCAGGGACAAACTGGAACAGGACCTGGAGCGCCTGGCGCGGGATACGGACGAGACGGAACAGGAGCTGACGGCGGGACTCAGCTATGATGACCGTGTCGCCGGACTGGCAGCCCTGGCCCAGGACCGTGAGCTGGACTTTTCCCTGGAGGAGAAGGTCCGCATGCTGCTGACCCGGGTCAATGAGGCCATCAGGGAGTTCAAGGAAGATGAATACGGCATCTGCAAGTCTTGCGGTAAACCCATATCTCCGGAGCGGCTGGAGTTTCTCCCCTATGTCGAGCGGTGCATTGATTGCCAGCGTGAACAGGAGACGAGATAGCTGAAGTATCTGCTCAACCCAACCGGTAGACTGGTGATCTGGACCTTGTCGCTCCTGGCTGTGGACCAGCTGCTCAAGGCGATCATCCGTAACGGCATGAATTACGGCGACGCCATCGCCGTGCTGCCACTCTTCAAGCTGCAACTCATCCAGAACAACGGTATCGCCTTCGGCATGTTCGACGGGCATGACGGCATCATCATCTTCGTCGGCGGCTTTATCGTCTTCCTGCTGCTGATCGCCGCCGCCGTGGTCCGGCACAGCGAACAGATGGTGGTGCCCATGGCGTTGTTGCTGGCAGGCAGCCTGGGCAACCTCATCGACCGGCTGCGCCTGGGCAGCGTGACCGACTTTATCCGTGTCCCCCATTGGCCTGCTTTCAACATGGCGGACATCTTTATCGCCATGGGGGTGGGGCTGATACTGCTGCTTTATCTCTTTCCCAATGGCCTGCGGCTGCAGGAGAGTGAAGGGGACTGACGGCTGCGTCACCGGCCTTCTGCCATGGATGATGCTTCCCCACAGAGCAGGATTACCATCCAGGTTGGCGCCGACGAGCAGGGTATGCGTCTGGATAAGCTCCTGGCTTCCGTGCCGGAGATCGGCTCGCGCGCAGTGGCGCAGCGGCTGATCGCTGCAGGCCGCGTGCTGGTCGACGGCGCCGGCAGCAGCAAAAAGCACAAGGTCCGGCCGGGCGAGGAGATCGAGGCCGTGATGGAGCCGCCGGAAGAGCTCTCCCTCCAGCCCGAGGACCTGGGCCTGAGTATCCCTTATGAGGACCGGTGGCTGCTGGTGGTGGACAAGCCGGCGGGGGTCGTCACCCATCCGGCCCGGGGACATGACCACGGCACCCTGGTTCACGGGCTGCTGGCCCACCAGGTGGCGGGCGGCGAGAGCCCGCACCGACCGGGTATCGTCCACCGGCTGGACAAAGACACCTCGGGCCTGCTGGTGGTGGCCCGTGACGAAGGCACCCACCGGCTGCTGGTGGATATGCTGCGCCGCCACCAGATTGAGCGTACCTACACCGCCCTGGTCCACGGCTGTTTCGAGACCAGGGAGGGCACCATCGACGCCCCGGTGGGCCGGGACGCCGCCAACCGGCAACGGATGTCGGTGGCGGGAACGGCCGGCCGGCCGGCCGTCACCCACATCCGGGTCATCAGGAGCTGGATCGGGGAGGGATCGGGCCGCGGCCGCCGGAAGGAGCCCGGCGCCGGATTCTCCCTGCTGGAGGTGAGGCTGGATACCGGCCGCACCCACCAGATCAGGGTCCACCTGGAGGCCATCGGTCACCCGGTGGCCGGGGACATGACCTATGGCCGCCGGCGCGACCGGCTGGGCATCGGGCGTCAGTTTCTGCACGCGGCGCGGCTGACCTTCAGCCATCCCCATACCGGTGAGACCATCGACGTCGAGTCGCCGTTGCCAGAGGACCTGCAGTCGGTGCTGGACCGGCTGGAGCAGAGGTCAGGCTGAACCACCGGCCCGGGCGGCCCCATATTGGCTTCCCCGCTCCGGCCGTGCAAGAATACGGGAAGGCTGTGTGACCCCGTAGGGAGGCTTCCTTGGATTTTCCCAGGATAGTGATATCCGGACCTCACCGGAGTTCCGGCAAGACCACGCTTAGTACCGGCCTGTGCCGTGCTCTCAGCAACTCGGGCCTGGCGGTGCAGCCCTACAAGAAAGGGCCGGACTTCATCGACCCCATGTGGCTGAGCACCGCAGCCGGGCGCGACTGCCGCAACCTGGACCTGTTCATGATGGGCGAGGAGAACATCCTGGCTTCCTTCCAGAGAGCGGCCGCCACGGCGGACATGGGTATCATTGAAGGCAACATGGGCCTGTACGACAGCCTGGAGGTGGACGGCCGCGGCAGCACCTCCGACATGGCGCGCCTGCTGAAGGCGCCGGTGATACTGATCGTGGACACCAGGAGCATGAACCGCAGCATCGCCCCCCTGCTCATGGGCTTCCAGCAGTTCGAGCCGGACGTACCCATCGCCGGCGTCATCCTCAACAAGGTCTTCGGCCCTCGCCACGAGGCCAAGCTGCGGGCGGCGGTGGAGGAATATACGGATATAGCCGTCACCGGAGCCATACCCCGGCGTTCCGACATGGGCATCATCATGCGCCATCTGGGCCTGGAGCCGGCGCGGGAGCATTTGGCCGCCGATGATGTCATCGACGCCATCGGCCGGGCCATCGCCGGATATGTTGACCTGGAGAAGGTGCGGCAGATCGCGGCCACGGCGCCGCCGCTGCCGGACGTGGAGCTCCCGGCGGCCGTGTCCGGGGCCGCCCGGGTGCGCATCGGCATCGCCCGCGACCGGGCCTTCACCTTCTATTATCCGGAGAACCTGGAAGCGCTGACCCGGGCCGGCGCCGAGCTGGTTCCCTTCAGCCCGCTGGCCGACAGCGCCCTCCCCGAAGTGCAGGGACTGTATATCGGCGGCGGCTTCCCCGAAGTGTTCATGGATGAGCTGCAGGGCAACGAAACGCTGCGCCGGGAGATAAGGGAGGCTATTAAGGGGGGCATGCCGGCCTACGCCGAGTGCGGCGGCCTCATGTACCTGGCGCGCAGCATGTCCTGGCAGGACAGGACCCGGGAGATGGTGGGCGCCCTGCCTTGCGATATCGTCATGCATCACAAGCCGCAGGGCCATGGTTACATGAGGCTGAAAGCTACGGGCAACGGTGGCTGGTTCTCCCCCGGCGCCGAGGTCAGGGGCCACGAATTCCATTATTCGGAGATTATCAACGCCGGCGGCCTGGAGTTCGCCTGGGAGGTCCTGCGCGGCACGGGCGTCGATGGGCGGCATGACGGTATCATCCACCGCAACGTGCTGGCCTCCTATGTCCACCTTCACAGCCTGGGCTCGCCCCGGTGGGCGGAGGGTCTGGTGTCCCGCATGGCGCGGGCCTGAAACCCGCTGCCGACGGCCCGCCGCTACGGCCCGGCTTCCCGCCGGGAGCGTACCTCTGAAAAAAAACCGGGATTATCCCCCGCGGCTATTGACAAGCGATAAAAAAGGGTGTTAGATTTCCACTTGTCTTAAATACCCGCTAAGGTATTGTTTGATTGAAACAAAAGCGATGGGGGCGTATTAGTCTGTTTGACAGCTTCTGATTTACCGTGCTATCGTTGCCAATACTTCAGGGGGTATATACCTGTTGCGGGTTTTCACCAGGTATCAGTGTAGAGTGTGAGCTCTAATGACCAAAGGGATGTGATATGAGCGGATTGACGATCTTCTTTGTTATTTATGCTTATGTTGCTATCACTGTCTTCATCCTTGGCTTCCTCTACCGCATCTGGAAGTTCGGCAGGACCCCCGCTCCGTTGAAGATAGCCCAGACCCCCGCTCCCACCAGCGGCGGCGGCGTGGTCGGCAGGATGATCCTCGAAGTAGGTGTCTTCAAGAGCCTGCTGAAGAGCAACCGCATCATCTGGCTGTTCGGTTACATGTTCCACATCGGCCTGTTCCTCGCCCTGTTGAAGCACTTCCGTTTCTTCTTCGCCTCCGGTCCCGGCTGGATCGCTTACATCACCACCTTCGAGATCTACGCCGGACTTATTATGTTGTTCGGACTTATCATGCTGTTCGTGCTGAGGCTGGTCGTGGACCGCACGGCCTTCATCTCGGTGATGAACGACTACCTGCTGCTGATACTGCTGGCCGGGATCGCCGCCACCGGCTTGATCATCAAGCATTTTTCACGCACCAATCTAACGACCGTCAAGGAATTCGTTTTGGGGATCGTTTCCTTTAATCCGCAGGAGATGCCTACCGAGGTAATGTTCATTATCCACATTTCCCTGGTTTTCCTGCTATTTATATATTTTCCCTTCAGCAAGCTGATGCACTCCGGTGGCGTCTTCTTCAGCCCGACGCGGAACCAGGTCGATAACCCTCGCGAGCGGCGCTGGGTGAACCCCTGGGGCAAGGCTCCGGAGAGCATTGAGATAGCTTCGAATATGACACAGGATGAGGGGTAACCCCTAAAGACTTGGCTCAAGCAACTATTTCCACAAGGAGGAGACAGAATGAGCTTTGAATTCGATGGAAAGACCTATGAGACAGATGATGACGGGTACCTGGTAAACCTTGATGAGTGGAACGAAGGTATCGCCGGCTACATAGCCGAGCAGGAAGGTATCGACATGACCGACGCCCACTGGGAGGTCGTTAACTTCCTGAGGGACTATTACCAGGAGTACAACATCGCGCCGGCCATCAAGATCCTGATCAAGGAGATGAAGAAGATGTTCGGCCCCGAGAAGGGCAACAGCGCCTATCTCTACGATCTCTACCCGGCCGGCCCGGCACTCCAGGCTTGCAAGATCGCGGGCCTGCCCAAGCCGACAGGCTGTGTGTAAATAGGTACTTGTCCGGCTCGGCCCGCGGCCGCGGGCCGAGCCTGAAAACAACCGGCCGGTTCCGGTGGCCGGCATTGTAAGGCGGGGCATTCGCAAGTCACTGTTCAACCCGCCGCGGCTATGACCAAACGGCGGTATTGTTTAGCCCCGGAGTCCGGTCAGGTGGTTGTTTACCGCCACCGGCCGGCAAAAAGAAGGGCAGCGGTTCTTCAGGACTGTGAAAGGAAACGAGATGGCAGAAACGGCAGATA
>CAJVWY010000068.1 GCA_913009925.1 uncultured bacterium | reverse complement strand
TCACAATCTTCCCCGTGGTCAGCAAACCGCAATATGCCTGTTCCCCCCGCGCAATCATGTTCCGGTGTGATCACGTTTGAAACGCATGAGAATGGATAGGAGTGAAATGTGGAGGTATGTCTATAACTAGTCTCCGGGATGAGAGCCGTGGTATTCAAAGAAGGTTTCGCCGTTCTAGACGCGGACATAGGTCTTGGAGTTGAAGGAAGCCACCACCCAGGGGGACCCGGTAAAGCACGGTGTATATGCTGCTGCTGCCGGCGCTATTGACCGTGCCCACCATGGTGACATCCCGGGAGTCAGGGCCGATGTCACCCACCAGGTAATCCACGGAAAGGCCCGTGACTGGTAATCAGCCTAAATAATTCGGTATATCAAGGAACGGCGCGTCATAAATTCCGTCGCCGCCCGTATCGACGCAACCATCGGCAGGCTCATCGAACTGGCTATAAGGGTTGCCGCCCTGCGGCCACGCGAGAATAAGGCTGCTGTTGATTCCCGCGTCACGGATTAGCGTCGGGTTATCGTGAAAGTCGTTCTGGTAAGCCTCGTTCCACCAGGGATCAGTCGGTATCAGTTGGCAATCCAACGGGTTGCAATCTTCCTCCGTATACAGGTAGATAGCAAGACCATATTGATTGTCATCAAATGAATTCCCTGTTACCTTGTTTGTGCTGTCGATCGGGAGCGCTTTCCCTGATAAAAACGGGAGATTGTCAATCTCTGTATCCGGCAGCCTGATGCCAGGTACAGCTTAACGCCCCTCTCCGGTTGGTTTGCTCCCTCTAGGATATGGCCGACACAATTGAGCGTGATACTACCGCCCCCGACTATCTGGATGCCCGCGACAGGGGAAGTGATTTGCAGGTCGGTGCTAAGTGTACAGGTTTTGGAGCACTGGTCCCAGGTGCCGAATGGCCGTGAAGTCGCCGCTGGCGGCGTCGTCGCTGATGACGTACTGGGCGTCGATGGTTTGGCTGAGAGCGTTTCCCAAAAAGAGATAAGCACAACAGGATAATACCAGTGTGAGCCCCAGAATAGCGGCTGCCAC
This sequence comes from uncultured bacterium, assembly GCA_913009925.1. Lineage (GTDB taxonomy): Bacteria > Actinomycetota > Thermoleophilia > BMS3ABIN01 > BMS3ABIN01 > BMS3ABIN01. Next base: position 5,469 of record CAJVWY010000068.1, on the reverse strand, counting down.
AAAGCATCGCCCATGATGATACATGTTGCCGGCTGTAGCCATAGGCCCCTGACCGCCAAACCCGTAAACAATTTCTAATGTATTCAATTCCTGGCAGAAAAAAATGTCAACATCGTCTCGACCCGCAACACCGAGACCTTCTTCCAGGACCTCAGTGCCCGAAGAAGCCGCGTCCCTGGGAGTCGGGGTACATGTAGATGATTACGCCGTTATCCCGGCAGAACTGCTTGACCTCTTCGTCGCGCACCGAGCCGCTGGTGGCCAGGACCGCCACCGTCCCCGCAGCAACCAGCTCTCCGGGGCCGTCGGTAAAGGGAAAGAAACTGTCACTATAGGCTACCGCGCCGATGATCTGGTGGCCGGCGTCCCGGGCGCGCATCACCGCCAGCTTGCAGCCGCCTACCCGGTCCTGCTGGCCGGCGCCGTTGCCGATGAGCATACCGTCCCTCACCAGGGTGACCGTGTTACTGTTGGAGGTTGAACCGATGGCCCAACCAAGGACCATGTCCCTCACCTGCTTTTCGTCCGCCTCCCCCACCCGCTCCACACTGGCCGCCGATAGATCCGGGACGAAGGTATAGTTGGGCTGGGCGAGAAAGCCGCCGCGCACGTAGCGGAACCTGCGGGCCTGGTCCAGGGTGTCCCGCCCCAGACCAGCCAGTGCGGGATTGGCCAGCAGGCGGCACTTATCGCCCTTGCGCTGCAGCTTCTCCCGGGCCTTGCCGGTGAACCCGGGCGCGACGATGCCGTCCAGCAGCCTTCGCCCGCCGTCGTCCATCTTATGGGTCATGAGGATCTCGGCGATATCCTCATCGACCCGGTAATTAAGGAGGATCAAGCCGCCGAACACGGCCCTCAGATCGCCCTCCAGCGCCAGCATGGCCGTTATCACCTGGTTGTCATCGACCGCCGCACCGCAGGGGTTGCCGTGCTTGCAGGCAACGGCTATCCTGGGCATCTCGCCAAAGTTCACATCGAATCCCGCGGCGATATGGGTCGCTGTCTGCAGCAAACGGTCCAGGTCGCAGAGGTTGTTGTAGCTGGGCGCCGTCCCCTGCACCACCTCGAAACGATCCAGCGCCAGCGGGTCTTCACTGCCTGTGCTGTACAAGCCCGCCGGCACCTGGTAGCCGTTCTCACCGTACTTGCACTCTATCACCGGCGTACCGCCGTTGAGATCCGGAATGGTCATGTCTGTTCTCCCTGCAGTAGTTTGGATGCTGTCCCTGCCGCCTGATTCTATGACAATACCGGCGGCGCTGTCATTTCTGCCGGCTCCAGACGATCGCGGAACGGTCAGTGAATCATCCATTAGTAGGAAATATCCGTTCACCTGCGAATTAATAAGCCTGGATATGGAAAGATACCGCCAATATGGATAAAGCCGCAACTTACGAAAACATAAAGTCGAGAGTGATCCGTTTCACCCGGAAGAACTGGCTTTTTGTATCGGTTATCACCGTCCTTCTGCTCATCGCCCTGGTCTTCATCGTGGACAGCGCCCTCCACGAGCTCAAGTCGGAGGGGCGGCAGGAAGCCCTGGGGCCATTCTATTCGCCTCCCGACCCCTTACCCGAAGGAAGCCCGGGCGACCTGATACGCATGGAGCCTCTGGAGGCTGCCATCCCGGCGGGAACACAGGGCTTCCGCATCCTTTACCTTAGCCAGCGCGGTGATGGCACATCCGTCGCCGCCTCGGGCATGGTATTCATCCCCGGGGGCCAAGTTCCCGAGGGCGGCCGGCCGGTGGTGGCATGGGCTCACCCCACCGTGGGCATGGGGGACCAATGTGCCCCCTCGCGCACGTCAGACCCGCTGGCGTCCATGAGCTGGCTGGCAGAGATTCTAAACCGCGGCTGGGTGGTCACCGCCACCGACTATGCCGGGCTGGGAACTCCGGGAACCGAGCGCTACCTGGTTGGCAGGGACGAAGCCCGGGATGTGATCAATTCCGTGCGCGCCGCCCGGAACATTGAGGAAACCGCCGCCGGAGCCGATTTCGCTGTCTGGGGTCACTCCCAGGGTGGCCATGCCGCTCTGTTCGCTTCGCTTGAGGCCGCCGGCTACGCCCCGGAACTCAACCTGGTAGCAACGGCCGTGGCCGCTCCCGCCGCCGAGCTGACGGCACTGATCTCGGAGCAGTATGCTTCTAAAGTCGACTGGGTCATCGGACCCGAAGTGCTGATCTCCTGGCCCGACGCCTATCCCGACTTAAGCAGAGAACAGGTGGCTACCTCCACCGGGCTCAAGAAATACGAAGAGTTGGCGAACGACTGCCTGGTCCGCGCCGGCGGGGAGGCCGTCATTCGCAGCGCCCTGAAACAGGATTTTTTCCGTATCGACCCTACCGACCTGCCGTCATGGTACGGCGTCGCCACCAGCGAAACCCCGGTGATGCCGGCCGGCTCCAGGCCCCTGTTCATCGCCCAGGGCCTGGAGGACAAGGTGGTGCTGCCCGCCACCACGGCCCTGTTCGTGCAACGGTCATGCCAGGCGGGTATCGACCTCACCACGCTCTGGCTCGGGGGCACTAACCACATGGAGGCCGCCAGAGTCGCCGGGCCCGCAGCTGTCTCCTGGCTGGATGAGCGCTTCCAGGGGAAGCCCACAAGCCCTACCTGCAACCAGCCCTTGCCGGTGGAACCGGCCACTCCCCCGGCACCGCCCGCCGGTTCCTGAACAGCCACGCCTCAACCGCACACTGTCAATACTCCGTGCGTTACCAGGTAAGCTGCCATCAACAGGAAATACGCCCTGGCCACCTGGCTGCCGTGGCTGGACATGACGGAAGTGATGGGCGCCAGTATCTTTTCCGACTGCTGCGGCATGGCGTATGTGATCAGGACCGGGAAGGCCATCAATGACAAGGTAACGGTGACCACTGCCAGGAGCAGGGATGTCGTTTCCGGAAGCCCCAGCCGTCCCTCAACTACGATCTTGCAGGCGGCCACGAACAGCACCAGTGTCGATGTATTCAGCAGCATAAAAGAGAAGCCTACGGCTGTGTAGGGGATCTTCCTCTTCCTCCTCTTCTTCTTTGCCCGCTTGAAGAAGCTGGACCAGACCACGGCCAGCCCGACCAGACAGCCAAGCACAATATCGATAATGCCTGACAGCTTGCCGTGATGAACGGCGGTCGGTATGGCGGGCTTGATCAGGAACAGAATGACCATGGCGATGATCAGCAGGAAGGCGGCGCTTCCCACCAAAAAGGAGAGCGCTTTCCGGCGGGGGTTCTCCCCGCTCTCCAGGCTCAGGATGCCTATTACCAGCAAAAGACCGCTGGGGCTGATGGCAGCGCCCACCGCCAGAGGCAAAACCCTTATCAGTGTCTCAGACAAACCCGTCCGCTGCCGCTCCCTGCCGCCATTGGGAGGCCTTTTCCCTGCCGGCCACACCGGCCTCGCTTCCGTCCGCGTAGATGACATGATGGCGCTGGAACTGGTGGCGCTCGCCGGTCTCAGGGCTCTGTGGGTCGGAGCGGCGGACCCCGAACCCCTCCACCTGTCTTCTGATCCCCAGCAGCTGCTTGCGCGCCATGATGGAATCCACCAGCTTGAACAGCAACATCAGCGGCCGGGCGGCGATGCCCGGGGTGTCACCGGAGATGCGCACCACCAGACGTGACCCGACTTCATCCGGTTCCAGCCGCATAGAGGTCGCCATCCTCACGGTCATTCCCAGAAAGCGTTCTCCGCTCATCCACCAGACAAGCTCTCTGCCACTCTCCAGATGGCGCAGGTAGCCGATGGCGGTAGCGTCACCCAACCGCGGCGCCGGGATCCAGAAAACTATGTGACGCGCAGAGTGTATGCCTCCGTTGTCGAGTCTGTCGTAGCTGTACCAGCCGGCGCCACGTCCCAGCTGCGCCAGCCAGGGCCATACCTGTTCCGGCGGCGCCTCCACCGACACCGCCCTGGTCATGACGGCCCGGTTGCGCGGGCCCCCATCCAGCCAGGAATCACCCGCCATCTCCCGGTGGCGCTCATCGGCCGTGGAACCCCAGCGGGTGCCCCAGCGTACGAACAGCAGGAGCGCCAGGATCAGCACGGCCAGAGGGATAAAGACGACCAGTGACGCATGCCAGGTCATTTCACTCTCTCCAACATCATGGCTCCCGGTTCAGAATCTTTTTCACAGTTATCCTTCCTCGTCCCCGCCGGCCACCGGCTTGCGGGCAAGCACGACCTCCACCGGCAGACTCCACATGGTCAGCAACTCGTCGTCGATGATATCAAAACCGGCCTCCGCAAGGGCTTTCCGCGCAAAAATAGGCCTGCAGTCGACCAGGCCGGGGAAATTACGATGGGCCCACATGTAAAGCCGCATCATGATGGTCTCGGCTCCACAGGCGGACACGGAGACCACGGCGATGCGCCCCCCGGGTTTCATCACCCTCCTGCATTCCTTCAATACGACCGGTATCTCCGGGGTGTCGAACAGCTCCAGGGTGAAGCTCATGAACACCGCGTCGAATCTGCCGTCAGCATATGGCATATGGGTGGCGTCGCCACGGATGAGTTCGACCCTGTCTTCCAGGCCCGCCCGGGAGAGCCGCGATACAGCCACGCCCAGCATGCCGTCGGAGATATCGATACCGAAGACGCGGCCACTGTCCCCCACTCGCACGGCAAGGGCCAGGAGGCACTGGCCGGTGCCGTAACCGACCTCGAGCACCTGCTCGCCCGGTTGCACGTCCAGCGCCCGCAGCCCTTTGTCCCTGTATCTCTTCTCGCTATGGCCGGCGACCAGGTCATACCAGCGACTCATCCGGTTGTAACTTTCGCGGGCCTGCTGCCGCGAACGGGTAACCCTGGCTATGTCCTTGTTCTCCTGGAACATGATCTCTATATTCCCCACATCTCGCCCCGTTCATGCCTAGGGGGGCGGCCTCGGGACACCCGGCAGGCGCGGGTCAGCTGTTCCCGGGCAAGCGGGTGATGCCGGTAAACTCCACCAGGAACCTGCCGGCGACGGAAGCCTCTACAGCGGCCCTGAAGGTGGAACCCAGCCTTTCATGTATCTGGGAGGCGTCATATCCGCCGCCATCCAGATGAAGAAGGCGGCCAGCAGGGTCTGGGTGGACATGAACCAGGTGCCCATCCCGTCCTCCCGGGCGATATTGGAGAGCCGCCGGATAGTACCTATATGTATCCACCGGGAATAATTGATGGTGGCGTCGATGATTATCAGAAATATCTCACAGGCGATGAGGAAGATGGGCAGGTTGCGGTTGAAACGTGCCGCGTTTATGGATATCGCGGCTGTTTTCCCGTTTTCAACCGATCCTGTGTGGTCGCCCGGCAAGAGCGCAGCCAGGAGCCCCTCCATGTTGGGCAGGCGCCGCCCTGAAAACCTCAGTCGGAAAGAATGGCGATGGCGTCATTGAGGCCTTCCTCGATGCCGAATATCTCCACCTTGTCGCCCATCTGGAAGATGGTATCGCCGTGCGGTATCATGATCTCCTCG
>CAJVWY010000067.1 GCA_913009925.1 uncultured bacterium | reverse complement strand
GCTTCTTGATGTCCGCCAGCAGATAGATCGATCCGGTCACCAGGATGACATCGCGTATGGAGGCCAGCTTGAAGGCGCTCTCCAGCGCCGACTGGTTCTCCCTGGCGACGAACGTCTGAACGGAACTTTCCTCCACCACGGGCAGTTTGGACAGCTCCTGCGCCGGCATACAACGGGGGTTCGAATTCTCGGTGACGAACAAAATATCACAAAAATCCAGCAGCTGTTCCAGCATCCCCGACGCGTCCTTGTCTTTAAGGATAGACACCACGCCGATAACGCGTTCGCCGGCGGCCAGCGTGTCCAGAGATTTTAAAAGCTCCTCGATACTGCTGGGATTATGGGCCCCGTCGAGTATCACCGTCGGCTTCTCGGAGATTATCTCCAGCCGCGCCGGTATCATGATACGCAACAGTGTCCGCTTCAGCTTCTTCTCGTCCAGTTTCCTGCGGATAAACATCTCGGCGGCCTGGATGGCCACGGCGCAGTTGGTGCGCTGATATTGACCCAGCAGGGAGAGCTTCAGGTCGGAATAGTGGCCCTTGGCCGTCCATACGTCGAACCGCTTTTCCCCGCGGCCCTTGAGCAGCGAGTAATCCTCGTCAAAAACCTTGTACCGGGCCTTCTTCCGCTTGCAGATCTTCACGGCCTCTTTCAGCGCCTCCTGCGAGAGGTCGCCCAGCACCACGTTCCCCTTTTCCGGCAGTACGGCAAGCTTCTCCCTGGCGATGGCAGCGACGGTCTTGCCCAGCAGGTCCGTGTGCTCCAGTTCGATGTTGGTCAGCACCTGCACGCGGGACTTGTCGAAGACGTTGGTGGCGTCGTAGCGGCCACCCAGGCCCGCCTCGATCACGGCGGCCCCCACTTTCTGCCTGGCGAAATACAGGATGGCGGCGGCGGTGAGCACTTCGAACTGGGTCAGGGGGCCGCTGCTGCGCGCCCTCTTGTTGACTTCTTCGGCCTTCTCCCGCACCTCACTGATGAGCTTGTAAAACCGCGGCTCCGATATCTCCCGCCCGTTGATGATGAACCGCTCGCGGAAGGAAACCAGGTGCGGTGAGAGATAGGCGGCCGCCTTGGCACCGTGGGCCGAGAGGATGGCGGCGATCATGCGCGCGGTGGACGACTTGCCGTTGGTGCCGACCACGTGTATGACCTTCAGGCGTCTCTCCGGATTTCCCAGCGCCTTTAGGAGCTTGGTGATCCGGGACAGGCCGGGCTTCATTCCCAGCCGGTCCAGATCCTCCAGGTATTTCAGAACATCTTTTTCGATCTCAGCCATTTATCTCCAATAGATCAATGCTTTCCGGGCCGCTCAGGCACCGAAAAACCGCTGGAACTGCTGCTCCAGCTCGGCCAGGTCCTGCTGATTCCGGCCCAGTTTCTCCCGCTCCTTCTCCACCAGCGCAGCGGGAGCCTTCTCAACGAATTTATCATTTCCAAGCTTCTCCTGTGAACGCGACAGTTCCTGCTTTTTCTTGGCGATCACACCCTGGAGCCGGCCCTTCTCCTGCTCGATATCGATGAGCTCGGCCAGGGGTATCAGCAGCTTGCCGCCGGGCACCAGGACTACGGCGAACTGGCCGTCGGCTGCGGTGGCCTCGCTCTCCCGCCGCACGGTTTCCATCAGGGTCGTGGCCGCCAGCGATTCCAGCAGCCCGGCGTTGGCCGCCAGCGTCCCCGCAGCCTGCTCGTCCTCGCTGACCAGTACCGCCTTCGCCTCCTTGCGCGGCGGCACCCTGAGCTCGTTCCTCAGCGTTCGCACGGAGACCACGGTCTCCATCAACTGACCCATCTCCGCCTCGGCCTCCAGGTCACGGGCGTCTTCGTCACCCCGGGGATAGGACGATTGTATGAGATAACCCCGCTCACCCGGCAACATCGACGCCAGCTCCTCGGTGAGAAAGGGCACGAAAGGGTGCAGCAGCCGGAGGATGTTATCCAGCAGGTGCAGCAGGTGGCCCGACACCTGGCGCTTTGCCGCAGGGTCATCGCCATATAGACGCACCTTGGCGGTCTCCACATACCAGTCACAGAATTCGTTCCATACGAAACGGTACAGAACCCTGGTGGCCTCGGCGAAATCGTAGTCATCCAGCCGCTGGCCTACCTCGGCGGCGGTGGCCTGAAGACGGCTCTCTATCCAGCGGTCAGCCAGGGTAGCGCTGGAAGGCTTAGGTTCCACATCCTCCACGCCCAGTAACACGAAACGGGCCGCGTTGAATACCTTGTTGCAGAAATTACGGCTCATCTCGATGCGCTCGTCGGCGAAGCGCACATCCTGGGTGCTGGCCATGTTCATCAGACCGAAGCGGGTGGCATCGGCGCCGTAGCTTTCCACCAGTTCCAGGGGATCGATACCCGTACCCAGCGACTTGCTCATGCGACGGCCGTCCTTGGCCATGATGGTGGGATTGATAATGACATCACTGAAAGGGATGTCGCCGGGAAACTCCAGCCCCATCATCACCATGCGCGCCACCCAGAGGAAGATGATGTCGCGGGCGGTCACCAGCACATCGGTGGGATAGAACTTCTCCAGCCTGGTTGTTTTCTCGGGCCAACCCAGGGTGGCGAAGGGCCAGAGCGCCGAACTGAACCAGGTGTCCATCACGTCCTCCTCCTGGGTCAGTTCGGCCGAGCCGCACCTGGGACAGGTGGAAGGCGGCTCCTCGCGTACGACCACCTGGTCACATTCATCACAGTACCAGACCGGCAGGCGATGGCCCCACCAGAGCTGACGCGAGATACACCAGGGCCGGATGGAGCGCATCCAGTCCAGGTAGACGTCGGCCCAGCGCTCTGGATGGAACCTCACGCGGCCGCTCTCCACCGCCTCGATGGCGGGGCGGGCCAGCTCGTCCATGCGCATGAACCATTGCAGGGAGATGTAAGGCTCGATGGTCGTATCGCAACGATAGCAGGTACCGACGGAATGTTTATAGGGCTCGGTACGCTCCAGGAGGCCGTCCCTCTCCAGCCGGGCGACTATCTGCTCGCGGGCGTCATCCAGGCTCAGGCCCGCAAACCGGCCGCCTTCCTGGTTGATCCGGCCATCCGGGGTAAAAACGTTGATCTCCTGCAGGCCGTGTTTCTTGCCGATCTCAAAGTCATTGGGGTCATGGGCCGGGGTTATCTTCAGCGCCCCGGTGCCGAACTCCACATCGACGTATTCGTCAGCGATCACGGGTATCTCCCGTTCCACCAGCGGCACTACCACCATCTTGCCGATGTAACCGGAGTAGCGTCCGTCGTTGGGGTTCACGGCGACGGCCGTGTCTCCCAACATGGTCTCCGGCCGGGCGGTGGCGATGGTAAGGTGCCCCTCCTCCCCCTTCAGCGGATAGCGGATGTAATAGAACTTGTCCTCGTCCTCCCGGTGTTCGACTTCCAGGTCGGACAGAGCCGTATGGCAGCGTGTGCACCAGTTGACCATATACTCGTCGCGATAGATATAGCCCTTCTCGTAAAGGTTGACGAAGACCCTGAGCACGGCGCGCATATAGCCCTCATCCAGGGTGAAACGCTCCCCCTCGTAATCCAGGGCGCAACCCAGGCGCTTGAGCTGGTTGATGATGGCGGAGCCGTATTGGTCGCGCCACTGCCAGACCCGCTTTTCGAACTCCTCGCGGCCCAGCTCATGACGGCTGATGCCTTCGCTCCCTATCTGTTTCTCCACCTGGTTCTGGGTGGCGATACCGGCGTGGTCGGTGCCACAGACCCAGAGGGCGTCCTTCCCCCGCATGCGGTTGAGGCGGATGAGCAGGTCCTGGAAAGAGGCGTTAAGCGCGTGACCCATGTGCAGCGAACCGGTGACGTTGGGCGGCGGCAGGACGATGCAATAGGAATCCTGATTATCTTTATCTTCTTTGGGGGTAAAAAGGTCCTGCTCCAGCCACCGGTCCATCCATTTTGACTCGATGTCGGCCGGCGAGTAGCGCGTATTCTTTTGAAGTTGTTCGCGGACGTCCTGGTTCAAGCGGATAACCGTCAAGTTGGTCTTTATATATGCGAAAAGCCGCGACCTTCCACCATTTGCAGGCAGAATGCGCCACACCACACTTCCTGCGGCGGCAGCGGCTTTTGCAATTCTATCACAATAACCGGCAACCAGGCCGGGTAATCGCACTAATTGCCTGCAAAGCAGGGATATGTACGCCTATGGTCCGCGCGTCGGCCCCTGGAAACCGAAACATAGCTGGTACCAGTCCATAAATAAAGCTGTTATGACTATATTTCTTCTATTAGCTTTTTATTAAATCACCAATCCCTATCTGTTTCAATTCAGGGGTCCGGGACGTTCCAGCCTTGACCAAACGACTTTATTCCAGAGAAACGCGGACAGTACCCTCACGGAAGATCGCCGGCAGGTAACTTCGCTATTTGCGTCGAAAAAGTCTAATTAAGCCGGTTGCCCGGCAGAGGCAGCATGGTGTTGTTGCCGGCAAGTAATTTCCGACCGGGATGGCCAGTTGATGAAAACGGTAAAAAGGGTACAAAAGACCCTGCTCGGGCGGCTGGCTCACGCGGACCTTAGCCCCGAAGATCGACGCAGGCTAATGGCCACCCTGTTTTATTCGGGAAAACAGGACCGCGTGGCCCGGTTCTGGATCCTGATGTTTTTTTCGGTGGTCATCGCCACCTATGGCCTGCTGGCCGATTCCACCGCCGTGGTGATCGGCGCCATGCTGCTGGCGCCGCTTATGACCCCTATCATGGGCTTCGCCGCGGCTCTGGTGATGGTCTGGTCCCGGCGCATGGGACAGACCTTCTCGTTGATTGTCCTGGCCAGCCTTTTCGCTGTCGGCCTGGCGTGGATAATCACCAGAGTCTCGCCGGATGTCCTGCTTCAGCCGCTCCCGGACGAGGTGCTGGGAAGAACGGCCCCCAACCTTAATGACCTCTTCATCGCCCTGGCGGCAGGAGGCGCCGGCGCTTTCGCCACGGTGCGCGAGGATGTGAGCTCGTCGCTGCCGGGAGTGGCCATCGCCGTAGCCCTGGTCCCCCCCATATCCACCGTAGGCATCGTGCTGGGCGCCGGCCAATACAATCTCGCCGCCGGCGCGCTGCTTCTGTTCCTGACCAATATCGCCGGCATCATCCTCTCCGCCTCCCTGGTGTTGCTGGCGACGGGTTTCGTCCCCCGGGGCCGTATCGTCCAGCTGGGCCGGCGCGTTTGGGCGGGCCTGATCGTCGCGGTGATAGCGGTCCTGCTGGTATCCATGCCCCTGTATAAGGCCATGGCATCAGCGGTGAGAAAGGCTCAGATCACCGCCTCCGTGGACACCAGCATCAAGAAATGGGTTGATGACAAGAACCTGGTAATAAGGAACCTGGAAATCGGCAGCGATTCCGTGCAGGTGGTAATGGTGGGCCTGGAAGATCCCCCGAAAGTAGGAGATCTGGCCCAGATACTTGAACAGGACCTGGGCCGGCCCGTCGATGTGGAGGTCGTCTGGTTCACAGGTGAAGAGGAATCGGCCATGCGCCACCAGGAATCGGGGCGCGTCGAGGACGATATCCCTTTGATTCCGGGCATCTGACATAAGCGTGGCTCCGGTCTGGTGTATCTTCCGAAAAAAGGAGAGCAGTAATGCATAGGAAAAAGAAGCTCGATGACCTTGGTGACTATGACTCCGTGCTTATCCCCACCTACGCCCGTAGTGCCCTGGAATCACGTGTGCCTAAATACGAGATGCCGGAAAATGAGATGCTCCCGGAAACGGCCTTCAACATCATCCATGATGAACTGATGCTGGACGGCAACGCCCGGCTGAACCTGGCGACCTTCGTTACCACCTGGATGGAGCCGGAGGCGGAGCGGCTGATGTCCGAGACCTTCGACAAGAACATGATCGACAAGGACGAGTACCCGCAGACGGCCAACATCGAAGCGCGCTGCGTCAACATCATCGCCCGGTTATGGAACTCCCCCGAGGGCGAGGAAGCCGTAGGCACATCCACCATCGGCTCCAGTGAAGCGGCGATGCTGGGCGGCATGGCACTGCTCAAGAATTGGCGCAAACGACGGGAGGCCGAGGGCAAACCGGCGGACAGACCCAACATGGTCATGGGTATCAACGTCCAGGTCTGCTGGGAGAAGTTCTGCGTCTACTGGGACATCGAACCCCGCTTCGTCCCCATGGAAGAGGGCCGTTACCATCTGGGCGTGGAGGAAGCCCTGGAGCTCTGTGATGAGAATACCATGGCCGTGATGGTCATCATCGGCAGCACCTTCGATGGCAGTTACGAACCGGTGAAAGAGATGAACGAGGCGCTGGACCGCCTCCAGGACGAGAAGGGCCTGGACATACCAATACACGTGGACGGCGCCAGCGGCGGCTTCGTCGCCCCCTTCCTGCAGCCGGACCTGGAATGGGATTTCCGCGTACCGCGGGTGCAGTCCATCAACGCTTCGGGCCACAAGTACGGCCTGGTCTATCCCGGTGTCGGTTGGATCATCTGGCGCAACCAGGATGCCCTGCCGGAGGAACTGGTGTTCAAGGTCAATTATCTGGGTGGTGAGATGCCCACCTTCTCCCTCAACTTCTCCCGTCCGGGCAACCAGATCGTGGCCCAGT
>CAJVWY010000066.1 GCA_913009925.1 uncultured bacterium | reverse complement strand
ACTATTTTTTTTTTTAATGATACGGCGCCCACCGAGATCTACACTCTTTCCCTACACGACGCTCTTCCGATCTGGACAGCGAACAGGATATCTGAAGTACAGCTTCAGCGGTCCGTCAACACATCCCTTAATTCCAGCGTGTGCGGATCGATTACCTTACCCGTGGCCCGCAGATGCTTCAGGTTGATATCTATGGCCATGAGCATGGCTCTGTTCACGTCTTCCCGCGCCATCGCCTTCAGTTCACCGACCCAGGTGAAATCGCGCGTGGGCTCGATATGATCGGAAAGGAAGAACAGCTTGTCGGAGAGGCTCATGTCCGGATGACCGGCCGTATGATAGAGGACGGCGCTGGCTACCCGCGGATCATCGATGCCCAGTTCGCGCCTGGCTGTCTCAACCGCCAGCCTGCCATGAAGCAGCACCGGACTTTCACGGTCCACATCCCTTATGGGAACCCCCCACTCCACCGCCCGGGCCAGCATCTCCTCGTCGGGTAACTCCCGGGCGCAGTCATGCAGCAACGCCGCCTTCATCAACGGTTCAGCGTCCACGCCATGCAGCCGCGCCAGCTCTGCCACCACCTCACGCACGCCCATGCTGTGCAGAAACCGCCGGGGTGAGACCCTGGCCTTCAGCCAGTCCTTTAGTTCTTGCTGAGCCATCTGCTTACTATTTTACCAATCCTTTACTTTCCCTTTAGCCCTTTTTTACAGCCGGCGGCGATAGTTCCGGTAACAAGTGAATCAGGCGCCGCTCCGCCGGAGCGGTCGGCGGCAAACAGGAAAGGCGGGCATCCTATGGCAACCATGACTCGTTCACACGACATTCCCGGGGGATTGGACGCTTCGGGCAGTGGCGTAGTCCACTTTGAAGGCCAGGGAACGATCAGCGGCTCCATGCGGAACGGGAACCTGACCATCTCCGGCGCCTGTTCGGTATCGGTGGACAGCTGCCGCCGTCATGAGACTCTCCCCAGCGGCGCCGTACGATATATGGGCGTGACCGGCAAGTTCAGTGCCGCCGGGTTTGATTTCACACTTACCATCGACGGCCGCCTGCTGGCCATCAAGTCCGAGGGCGCCGGCGTCTGGCAACTCCGGGGAAAGGGAACATATACCACCGGCCGGCGGCAGGTCAGCACTTGGGACCGCCTGGGCCTCGCCGACAGCCCATATCTGAGCAATAGCATATCAACCGTTACCGTTCCGGCGGGCTCCGGGGCTTACATATCGTAAGGGACGCTTGATTCCGGTACGGCGGCCCAGTCGATATAGGCTACCTTCCAGGCCCCGTCGTACCCGATCATGGTAATCTCTCCGGCCATGGTCATGTTCTCGCCACCGTCCAGGGGGCTCAATGTACCCTGGATGACGAAGTTGACCTCGTCACCCTTCCTCCCCTCAGGCTTGAAAACCAGGTCCACAAGCTCATAGGGGCCACCGTAACTGGACTCGGACTTTCTGGCGAAATAGTCAGCCGTCCAGTTATTCTGCAGCTCGTAGGAGCTCTCATCCAGCATAGCGTAAGCCGCCGCGAAGTCGCCGCTGATATAGCGGCCGATGAAATCCTCCGCCGCCCCGGAGGCGTCCTGCTTGCTTTCGCAACCGGCGGACATCATGAGGATAAAGGACAGCGCCGTCGCCATCAAAACTGTTAAGAACTTGCCTGCGTCTCTCATCATCTCCCCCAGACTTCGCCTGTTCCTTATACTGTCTGCCTATATGAATCGGAAGAACCGGGGGAACATCTGAGCATGGCGGGCGCTCCTTCAGTCGAAGGCCGTGGGGCGGTCCGCGTCCGCCAGGTGGGCCCGGACCTCAGCCAGATGACGCTTGTTGGTCCGTTGGTCCGAGAGCGGCGGCAGGTCGTCGAAGTCGAAGAAGCCCACGTCCATGGTCTCATCGCTGGGGCGCTCTCCGCCGCCGGTGATCTCGCAGAGGAAGATAATCTTGTATGCATGGTAAAACTCCAGCGGACGGCCGGAGCGGTTGGCGTCGAATACGGCCAGAACCTTGCGGGGCGCCACCTCGAAGCCGCTCTCCTCCCATACCTCGCGGGCCACCATATCGGAGGGGAGGTCCCCCACATCAGCCCAGCCGCCGGGCATGCACCATTTCCGGTCGCGGCGCTCCTGGACCAGGAGGATCCTGCCATCACGGACGACGGCGCCGCGCACATCGATCTTGGCCGTAGCGTAACCGGGCTGGGCGGAGAAGTTCGCCGTCAGTTCCGCCGGCGGCAGTGTGGTATGGGCGGCCACCATCTCGGCGGCGATCTCGTTGAGGCGCGTATAGCGTTGTGTCTCATAACCGGTGGTGGCGAACGCCAGGCCCGTCTGGCTCAGCTGCTGGATCTCGCGGGCCCATTCCAGCCAGCTGGGCATCTTGACGTTACTGCTGTTCAAATCTTTCCTTTCCGTGACCTTGAAGGGACTTTCGCATCATACATGTTCCAAGTTTAAATAAAACAACTTGGATACATGATTACTTAATAATGAATCTAAATTTGGAACATCTGTAAACGGGGGCGATCCAGCGCATGACGATGAGGAGGCGAGGCCGAGGAGGGTACACTGTTCAGGAGCCTTCCCCGTTAACAGGACCGGCCCAATATGTGACTGTAAAGGCGATGAGCATACGAAAGGAGACACCATGGCTGAGAAAGGACCGTTTTGTGGAATCAACGAGCCGGCGGACCCGGCAAACCTGACGGAAGCGGAAAAGAAGCACATCCCGGTCATCGAATGTCCGGATACGGTGAAGGCCGGGGAGCCGTTTCAGGTAACCATCAAGGTCGGCGAGATACCCCACGTGATGGAGGAGGGCCACCATATCCAGTGGCTGGAACTCTACTCCGGCCAGAACTACAACGCCCGGGTCGACCTTACCCCGGTGTTCACCAGGGCCGAGGCGACGGTGGTCCTGGTTAAGGGCGGGGTCCACCACGACATCACGCTGCGGGCCATCGAGCGCTGCAACCTCCATGGGATGTGGGAGGGAACGAGGAAGATCGCTATCGAGGAATGAGATATAGCTGCCTAGCTCCCCCCGCGGCGCGAATCCACCCATACGATCAGCGGCGGCAGCACCAGCAGCGTGCTCACCAGAGCGAACAGGACGTTGATCATGGTGACGATGCCGAAGTCCTGGAGGATGGGGAAGTCCCTGGCGATCAGCAGGGCGCCGAAACCGGCGACTACCGTCAGCCCCGAGGCGATGATGGCGCGACCGATCTTGGTCATGGCAGTAGTCATGGCCACCTCGGGGCCCTCCCCCTTCTCCCTCTCCTCGTAATAACGGGTCATCAGCAGGATGGTGAATTCGACACCGATGCCTATTATCAGGGCACCCAGCGTGGCCGTGATGGGCGTATAGTCGATTCCCAACAGATACATGACGATCGCCGACCAGCCGATGATGAGACCTATGGGCAGGACGGCCACCAGGGCCCTCTTGAGCCTCAGGCGGAACAGCAGCAGAATTCCCGCGAAGACCATGCCGATGCCGATGAGCGTCATCTTTTCCCGTCCCTCGGTCAGGGCGGAGACCACCGTATCCTGCATGACGATGCCACCGGTGATGGTGACCTCGACCCCCTGAGGGACACCCTCGCCCAGATAGCCTTCCATCGCCGAGATAAGTTCCTCTATCTGTTCGCTGTCAAGATTGCCGACACTGACGACCATATTGGCCGCGGTCGCGTCCTCATTGAGCAGATTGCTCTTTACCATCGGCGGCATGGAATCCAGGATCTGCCTGATGACCGCCGGGTCCTGAGGGATCTCGCCGCCGCCTGCCTGCCTGAGCATGTCGACGATGCTGCTTGCTCCGGTCACAACCTGGGTCTGTTCGGCGACGATGCGCTCCTGCAAATCCGCCATCCAGTTCAGGACCTGCGGGTCGGTGACATCTTCGGCTTCCACGAACAGGTTTGCCGAATTCTGCCCGCCGGCGACCGCTTCCAGTTCGCCCAGATCCTTGAACATCTGCAGGTCCTGGGACATGAACTGGGACTGGTCCGATTGGGTGCTGATGCGAGAGTCCAGGTAGAGACCCACGCCGCTGAGTACCAGGGCGACGGGAATGATGATGGCGGCGCTCCTGATGATGCCGGGCGCCATCCGCTGCAAGGCCCTTTCCACAAAACCTGCCGACTCAGCGAGGCCGACGCCGCCGGCCCGGTCAGCCACCGCCCCGGACGTCTTCCTGCCGTCCTGTTTCTCCTGCCGGTGCCGGTCATGCCAGTACAGGATGGCCAGGAGGAGGAACATGGCCAGCAGATAACAACTGACCACGCCGATGATAAGCGTGTAGCCGAAGTCGTTTATCATCGGCACCGGCGAGAAAAACAGCGCCGCGAAACCCAGGCAGGCGACGATGATGGCCATGCCGATGGCCGGGCCGATGTGGGTGATGGAGTCGATGATGGCGTCGGCCACCTTCTCCCCCCGCCGCGCCTCCTCGTCGTAGCGATTGTGGAACTGGATGGTATAGTCCACCCCCAGGCCGATGAGCACCGGGAAAGCCGCCATGGTCACCATGGTCATAGGCACGCCGAGCACGCCCATGATGCCGAAAGCGTAGATGATGCCGATGATGACGATTCCCAGCGGCAGCCAGCGCCAGGCGAAGAAGTTGCGGACCTTGAAGATCAGGGCGAGGATCAGCAGCATCAGCACCACGGAAGCTATCATCATGGAGCGCAGGCTCTGGTTCATCAGCTCGTTCATCTCCGAATACATCGCCGGCTGGCCGGTGATGACGGTCTCCACTCCGGAGAAGCCGGCGGCGGCGATGACCTTCCGGGTATCCTGCACCAGGGCCTCCTGCAGATCCATATCAAGACCTCCGTCCAGCACGATGAACATGAGGGAGTGCTGGTCATCGGGGAACACCTGGGCGAACTGTGGCCGTATGGCGCCCGTCTCCGGGTCGGTAATCATCCCCATCAGCGTGTCCTCGTCTTCGGGAAGCACGGCATCACCGCCCTGGGCAGCCATCGCCTGCTTGATGAACAGGGCGGGGGTGATGACGGATTTAACCCCTTGGTCGGCATCCAGCTGCTGCTCGACGGTTTCCATGGCTGCCAGGTTGCCGCCACCGACCAGCGCCTGGAGATCTTCGCCCTTGATCATCACGACTATGACCTCGCCGCTGAAACTATCGCTGAACCTGGTGAAATCCTGGTAGAACTCCGAATCCGTGGAGACGAAAGTCTCGGTGCCGCTGGACATCTCTATCTGCCGCGCGCCCCAGACAGCCGGAATGACCAGCAGGAAGCAAACGACCACCACCAGCACATGTTTGTTCTCGATAAAGATTCCCAGCCGCCGGAAGACCTGTTTCATGCTGTTTCCCTTCTATCCTCTGCCGGCGTTGGCCGCCAGCATGTCCAGTAACTCGACGAATTTTTCCTGTTCTTCCCGGGAAAGACTTCCCAGGACCTTCTTGACCCGGCGTACCGCGAACCGTTTCATGACCTCGTGAAACTCCCTACCGCGGTCGGTCAGAGCCACGCGCACTATGCGACGGTCGTCCGGATCGGCCAGGCGTTCGGCCAGTCCCTGCCTCACCAGCCGCTCCGCCAGACGTGTCGCCGTGGCGTGAGGGATCATAAGCTCGCTGCTCAGCTGGCTCATGGTGGGGGTCCGGCCGCGGGAAAGGATATGGCTGATACGGAAGAAGAGAACGGGGTCCGTCATCTTGCAGGCATGCTGGTCGCCGTCGGTCAACGGCTGGAGGATCTCCCCAAGCGCTTCCTTCTCTTCATCTGACGGGTTTCCCAGCCCGTACAGCAACATGACCAGCGATTCGACGAAACGTGCGGCCAGCTCAGCCGGTGGTTTTGTATCTTTTTCCATAGTTCTTTCCCGCTTCCGCCCCCGCGATCGAACTTCGTTTCATATGAAATATTTTCATATGAAAATATATCATAACATACGGGCAAATAAAAGACGGCCCGCAGGCCGCCTTTTTAAACCAAGTGATTATGTCCGGAGCGATCAGGCGCGTGCCGCCGCCGGCCGCCGCCGGGGACGCCGCCGCCTTCTTCCCGACTTGGCGCCGCCGTTGTAGACCATGCGCGAGACCTTCTTGGCCTCCCGTTCGGGGCTGGGAATTACCCGATGGGCATAGACGAAATCTTCCATGTCCTCGCAACGCAGGGTGGTGCCGATAAGCCCCTCCACAGAGTTGAGCTCCGAGAGCTCCTCCGGTGACATGAAACTGATGGCGGTGCCGCTGGCACCGGCCCGCGCGGTGCGGCCGATACGGTGCACATAGACCTCCGCGTCCGACGGCATGTCGTAATTGATGACATGGGATATATTTACTACATCGATGCCACGAGCGACGATATCGGTGGCGACCAGGATCCTGATATTGCCCTTCTTGAAGCCATCCAGGGTCCGCTGCCTCTGCGATTGGCTGAGATTGGAATGGATGGGAGCCGCCTTGATACCCTTGCGCTTGATGTTGCGGCAGAGACTGTCGGCACGGTACTTGGTGCGGGTGAACACCAGCACCTTGTCCAGGTCACGTTTCCTGATGAGCTCCACCTGCAGCTCTGTCTTCTGCATGTTGCTTACAGGAAATACAGACTGG
>CAJVWY010000065.1 GCA_913009925.1 uncultured bacterium | reverse complement strand
CTCAACCGTCTGATCGAGGACCTGCTGAGCCTGGCCAAGTTCGACGCACGCCAGTTCGAGCTGAGGAACTCCAGCTTCTCCCTGGACGAGGTGCTGGCGGCGGTAGTGGAAGGCTTCAGCCGTGAGGCGCGCGAACGGCAGCTGGAGCTGAGCCGCACCGGCGTGGCCGGGCTGGAGCTGACCACCGACCAGGACCGCCTGCGGCAGATACTGGCCAACCTGGTGCAGAACGCCCTCTCGCACACCCCGGAAGGCGGCAGGGTCAGCATCGAGGCGTCCAGGGATGGGGACAGGGTAAGGATCACCGTCAGCGATACCGGCGCCGGCATCAACAGCGAAGACCTGCCCCATGTCTTCGACCGCTTCTACCGCTCGGAGGGAGGGGCGCGCGAGGCGGGGCTGGGTCTGGGCCTGGCCATCTCCCGTGAGCTGGCCCAGGCCATGGGCGGAGACATCTCCGCCCGGTCACGGCCAGGGGAGGGGTCGAGTTTCACCATCACGTTGCCGCTGTCGCCCGGAGGATAGCCCGGCCACCGTCACGGACGCGCCGCAGGCCTAAGGTTGTTCCCGGCACCGCCGATATACAGGCAAACCGGCAGGCAAAACCGGGCGACCGCGGCTACCCTTGCAACTGGGCAGACCGCAAACTATAATTTACCGTCATTTTTAATAAGAAAGACAGGTTTGGAGTGGCTTTGAATGATAAAGAGATAGTACTGACGTCCGAGGGCTATAAAAAACTATCGGAGGAGATCGAATATCTGGCTTCCATCAAGCGGGAGGAGATCGCCGAGCGCATCAAGGAAGCCCGCGATTTCGGTGACATCAGCGAAAACAGCGAATACAACGAGGCCAAGAACGAACAGGCCAAGCTGGAGATGCGCATCCACAGTCTGGGGCAGAAGCTGCGCAACGCGCGGGTGCTCGACGGCTCCGAGATAAAGACGGATACGGTGGGCATCGGCACCAAGGTCACCATCAAGGACATCAAGAGCGAAGAGAACCACCGATATATACTGGTTGGCTCGGCCGAGGCCGACCCCAGTGAGAACCGGCTCTCCAACGAGTCTCCCGTGGGCAAGGCGATCATGGGCTGCAAGGTGGGTGAGACGGTCAAGGTATCAACACCGCGGGGCAACGTCAAGTACAAGATAGTCTCCATCAGGAAGGGCTAGCTGTGACCGACAGGCCTGCCTCCGAGGCCGAGGAGCGCCGACGCAAGCTGGACGACCTGCTGGCAGCGGGCGCCTCTCCCTACCGTAACCGCTTTCCCGACCCAGATGCCATCGCTCCCCTGCTGGAACGCTTCGCCGCCATTGAGTCCGGCGACGAGAGTGATGAGAGTTTCCGGGTGGCGGGCAGGATCGTCATCAAGCGGGGGCACGGCAAGGCCGTGTTCCTGGTGATACAGGACGCGGGTGCCAGGATTCAGTTGTACGGCAACCTGGACAACCTGGGCGAGGAGAGGTTCTCCGCCTTCAGGGCGCTGGATATCGGCGATATCGTCGGCGTGACCGGACCGGTCTTCCGCACGCGGCGCGGTGAACTCTCCATCAAGGTGGAAGCGGCGGTGCTGCTGGCCAAGGCGCTGCATCCCCTTCCCGAAAAGTGGCATGGTCTTACCGACGTGGAGATCCGCTATCGGCAACGCTACCTGGACCTAATCGCCAACGAAGAGGTAAAGCGAACCTTTCTTCTGCGCGGCCGCATCATCGTCAGCCTGCGCCGCTTCATGGAAGAGCAGGGCTTCCTGGAGGTGGAGACACCCATACTTCAGGCGACCCCCGGAGGGGCTACGGCGCGCTCCTTCGAGACCCACCATAACGCCCTGGAGCTGGACCTCTATCTGCGCATCGCCCTGGAGCTACATCTCAAGCAATTGCTGGTGGGTGGTTTCGAGAAAGTCTTCGAACTGGGGAGGATCTTCCGCAACGAGGGCATATCCACGCGGCACAACCCCGAGTTCACCATGATGGAGTCGCAACAGGCCTATGCCGATTACAACGACGTCATGAATATGGTGGAGGAGCTGGTGGCCCACGTCACCGGCGAGGTATTGGGAACGCCCAGGATCACCTTCAAAGGCGACGAGATAGACCTGACGCCGCCCTGGCGCCGGGCTACGCTCAAGGACCTGGTGCGGGAACACAGCGGCGTTGATATCGACTCTTACCCGGACCGCGATTCCCTCAGAGCGAAGATGAAGGAGATGAACGTGGAATTCGACCCCGCCGCCGGACGGGGGAAGCTGATCGATGAGTTGATGTCGACCTTCGTGGAGCCCCAGCTGATCCAGCCTACCTTCGTACTGGATTTTCCCGTGGAGCTGTCGCCGCTGGCGCGTCCCAAGGATGACGACCCGCTTTTCGTGGAGCGTTTCGAGGGCTTCATCGGCGGTATGGAGATCGCCAACTGTTTCAGCGAGCTGAACGACCCGCTGGACCAGCGCCGCCGTTTCGAGAAGCAGGCGGCCCAGCGCGAGGCCGGTGACGAAGAGGCCGGTTTCATCGACGAGGATTTTCTGCGGGCGCTGGAATATGGCATGCCGCCCAGCGGCGGTGCGGGCGTCGGTATCGACCGCCTGACCATGATTCTCACCGACAACCCCTCCATCAGAGACGTCATCCTGTTCCCGCTGCTGAGGCCGGAGTCGCGCTAGACGTCGTGCCTGACTCACGGGCGTTGGTTCGCGGACCAGGCCCCGTAGCGCCGATAAACCGCCAAAACGCCGCAAACAGCCTGGTTTAAGCGACCCTTGGCCTGTGTTATAATGTGGTTGTTGGTGAGGGGAGGTTGAATCACAAGCAGGCTGGCAAAAGCTATATCTCGGCAGCCGACCATAACCCCGGGATCTGTGGAAAGTACGGGAAAAAGAAGCCGGCGCACTTTGCCGGCGATGTCATTAAAGGGCCTCCTCGGTAGACGCAGCCTGACCGGGATCGACATCTCTCGGGCATTTATTAACCAACGGCATTACAGGGATCAAGGTTTTTCGCTCAAGCTTGAAGGAAGCTTGGCCGATTGCGAGGGCAAAGGAAAGCGCGGGCTTAACGGCGAAATAGCCCAGACCCGCCGCGGCGGGCGAGTTGTCCCGGCGGGAAGCGCTATACAATCCGGTAGTTTCGGGCGGAGGCTCCCCGGGAACAGTAGGTTACCGCAAAGTTTTTGGGCAGTCTTGCTCCATCAGGAAAAGGTGATCACACATGTTTGAACGTTTCACCGAAAGGGCTCGCCAGGTGGTCGTTCTGGCGCAGGAAGAGGCCAGATACCTCAAGCACAACTACATCGGCACTGAACATCTGCTGCTGGGCCTACTTCGCGAGGAGGAGGGAATCGCAGCCCAGGTACTCACCACTCTCGACGTCTCCCTAGATGAAGTGCGCATGCAGGTGGCGCAGATAGTCGGACTGGGCGAGGAGCAGGAGTCGGGCCAGATACCTTTCACTCCCAGGGCCAAGAAGGTCCTGGAACTGGCCCTGCGCGAAGCCCTCTCCCTCGGTCACAACTACATCGGTACCGAGCATATCCTCCTGGGCCTGATCAAGGAGAACGAAGGTGTAGCTGCCCGTATCCTACTGGAATTCGACGCCGATTCGGACAAGATTCGCAATGAGATCATGCGCAAGCTCACCGGCTCCACCCGTCGCACGCCCGTTCCCCAGGGTGAGGCCAAGAAGAAGGTAAAGCTGCTGGACCAGTTCGGCCGTAATCTCACCGGGCTGGCGGCGGAGGGCAAGCTGGACCCGGTAGTCGGCCGTGAGAAAGAGATCGAGCGGGTGATGCAGATACTATCCCGTCGCACCAAGAACAACCCGGTGCTCATCGGCGAGCCGGGCGTGGGCAAGACCGCCGTTGTCGAGGGTCTGGCCCAGTCCATCTCCGAGAACGATGTCCCCGAACTGCTTAAAGGGAAACAGATCTATACCCTGGACCTGGCGGCCCTGGTGGCCGGTTCCAAGTATCGCGGCGAGTTCGAGGAGCGGCTGAAGAAGGTAATGAAGGAGATACACGAGCACGGCGAGATAATCCTGTTCATCGATGAGCTGCACAACCTGGTGGGGGCGGGCGCCGCCGAAGGCGCCATTGACGCCGCCAGCATCCTTAAACCGGCGTTGGCGCGTGGCGAGTTGCAGACCATCGGCGCCACCACCATCGATGAATACCGCAAATATGTGGAGAAGGACGCGGCGCTGGAGCGGCGCTTCCAGCAGATCCAGGTGGAGGAGCCTTCCAGGGAGGAGACGGAACAGATCCTCCGGGGGCTGAGGGACCGCTACGAGGCCCATCACCGCATCAAGATCACCGACGAAGCCCTGTGGGCGGCGGCGCGGCTCTCCGACCAGTATATTTCCGACCGGTTCCTGCCGGACAAGGCTATCGACGTCATCGACGAAGCCTCGTCCCGCATGCGCATCAAGACCATGACGGCGCCGCCCCAATACCGCGAGTTCGAGGTGAAGATCGAGAAGGTACGCAAGGAGAAGGAAGCCGCCATCGAGGCCCAGGAATTCGAGAAGGCGGCCAACCTGCGCGACAGCGAGCGCAAGCTGGCCAACAAGAAGCACGAATTGGCGGAACAGTGGAAGAAGGATGAGGGCCGCGAGGTGGTATCCATCGGCGAGGAGGAGATAGCCGATATCGTCTCCATGTGGACCGGCATCCCCGTGTTCAAGCTCACCGAGGGCGAGACCCAGAAACTTTTACGGATGGAAGAGGCATTGCATCTTCGCATCGTCGGGCAGGACCAGGCAATCACGGCGGTTTCGCGGGCGATCCGCCGTTCGCGGGCGGGCATCAAGGACCCCAAGCGGCCCACGGGATCCTTCATCTTCCTCGGACCTTCCGGGGTAGGTAAAACAGAGCTGGCCCGTAGCCTGGCGGAGTTCCTGTTCGGCGACGAGGACGCGCTGCTGCAGGTGGATATGTCCGAATACATGGAGAAACACGCCGTATCACGGCTCATCGGCTCGCCCCCCGGTTACGTCGGGTACGAGGAGGGTGGCCAGCTGTCGGAATCGGTGCGGCGCAAGCCCTACTCGGTGATATTGCTGGACGAGATCGAGAAGGCCCACCCGGATGTCTTCAACATCCTGCTGCAGATCCTGGAGGACGGGCACCTGACCGACGCCCAGGGCCGCACGGTGGACTTCCGTAACACGATAATCATCATGACATCCAACATCGGCGCCATGACCATCTCCCGCGAGGCTCCCATGGGCTTCGGCCAGGTGGAGGAGGCGGGCATGACCTATGACGACATGAAAGCCAGCATCACCGGCGAGCTGAAAAAGGTGTTCCGCCCCGAGTTCCTTAACCGGGTGGACGAAGTCATCGTCTTCCATAAGCTGGACCGGGAGAACATCAAGAATATCGTGGACCTGATGATCGAGCGCATCGGTGAACAGCTGCGGGAGAAAGATCTGGAGATCAAGCTGAGTGACTCCGCCAAGGAGCTGCTCACGGAAAAAGGTTACGACCCGTCCCTGGGCGCCAGGCCGCTGAGGCGGGCTATCCAGCAGTACGTGGAGGACCCGCTGGCGGACGAGGTGCTGGCGGGGGCCATCCCCGGCGGCTCCACCATCCTGGTGGACCGCAAGGATGACGAGACCCTCATCAAGCTATTGGCGGGCAAGCCCAAGCCGAAGAAGGATCTGGTGGGAGCCGCCAACGGCGAACGGTCCGAGGGCGTTAAACCATCCGGCACCGATGGCAAAGGTTCATAGCCTCTTTACCTGCGGACAGTGTGGCCATGAGGCCCACAAGTGGCTGGGTAGATGTCCGGGCTGTGGTGCCTGGAACAGTTTTATGGAGGAGAGATTCGAAGGTCGCGCCGCGGACCCATCCCGGGTAAGGGATGTGGTGCCGCGGCAACTCGGTGATATCGAGACCCAATCGGCGACGCGGATGTCGACGCGGATCTCGGAGCTGGACCGGGTTCTGGGCGGAGGTATGGTAGCGGGGTCGCTGGTGCTGGTGGGCGGCGAGCCGGGCATTGGCAAGAGCACCCTGCTGCTCCAGGTGCTGGGCAATCTCTGCAGCGAACACCGGGTCCTGCTGGTCTCGGGCGAGGAATCCGCCGCCCAGGTGAAGCTGAGGGCGGACCGCATGCTCCAGGACGTGGGAGCGGTGGAGATACTGGCGGAGACCGATCTGGGCGCGGTGGTGGCGGCTATCAGGAAGTCCGCTCCGGAGCTGGTGGTGGTGGATTCGGTGCAGACGCTGTACAGCAGCGAGATTGGATCGGTACCTGGCTCGGTGAGCCAGGTGCGCGAGGTCGCCGGCCGCTTCATGAGACTGGCCAAGGAGGAGGATATCTCGGTCTTCCTGGTGGGGCACGTGACCAAGGAAGGTATCCTGGCCGGACCTCGGGTGCTGGAGCACATGGTTGATACGGTGCTCCAGTTCGAGGGGGACCGCAACCTGACATACCGGGTGTTACGGTCGGTGAAGAACCGGTTCGGCTCGACCAACGAGATAGGTATTTTTGAGATGAAGGAGTCGGGTCTGGAGGCGGTGGACGATCCTTCGGCCCTGTTTCTGGAAGAGGGCGCCCGCAGCTGTGGCTCGGCCATCCTGGCGACAATGGAAGGCAGCCGGTCGCTGCTGGTGGAGGTACAGGCGCTGGTGGCGGGCACCGGTTCGGCCTATCCGCGGCTGGTGGGCAACGGTATCGACCGC
>CAJVWY010000064.1 GCA_913009925.1 uncultured bacterium | reverse complement strand
GCTCACCCCCGGGTTCTCCTTGTTGAACACGTCGAACCATTTGGAATAGAGGGGATAGGGGAAGGTGGCGCCGGCGCCGGTTAATGAGGCCTTGAGGGCTCCATTTCCTTCGGCTTCGCCGGAAGCGCTGCTTCCGCAACCGGCACCCAGGGTCAGCAGTCCCGCTGCGATGATCGCAACCGCGGCGAACGCAATGTAACTTTTCGACAGTTTGTTAAACAAGCTTATCAGTCCTCCTATAACGTGAAAATGGCAGTATTCATTGCTTCCCGAAACAGGCTATCAGATAGCAACTGCGAGGAAGTTAAAGAATGGTGAACGAATTGTGAACAAGTTGTGAACATGTCGCTGTTCTCCGGGCGGCGTTCCGTCTGTTGACGGGCGCCGCTCCGGCACGGCATGTTAACTTCCTGGTGTGGCGGCGGTACAGCATCAGGGAATGTAGACCGCCTGGTTGTTGAGTCTGCAGTAGTGTACGTAGACTCCTTCCCCGGCCTCGGTGACCGGTCCCTCCAGGTTTGCTACCGCCCTTTCGATATCGGCGATAGTCGCTCCAGCGATACTGTCCGCTATGACACCCAGGTCCAGCGGCACCATTGGCTGCCTGCGTAGGCAGGAAAGTACATCCCCGGCCACCCGGCTCTGTGATTTTCTGCGAGCGAGCGGGAGGATAGTCGATATTCCCATCGTTCACCTCCTCTCTTATTCGTTGCACCGGCTCCATGATAGATGAGCCGACAATGGAGCAGGTTAACAAGGAGTAAAAATATTGTTACAAATGTGTGAATGGAGAGGGGGCTGAGCTTTTTACTCCAGCACCAGCGCCGCCACCAGCATAACCCCGAAGCCGGCGGCGAAGGACAGCGGCACATCGTAGTAACGCCAGCCGCGCTCGTGGGCCACGGGCAGCAGGTCGCTGGTGGAGATATAGAGGAAGGTGCCGGCGGAGAGGCCGATGGCGAAGCCCAGAGCCGTGTTGCTGACATCCGAGAACAGCAGGCCGATGGTGGCGCCCACCGGCGCCATCAGCGCCAGCACGATCAATGTGACCCAGGCGCGGGAGCGCTTGTAGCCCGAGCTGAGCATAAGGCCGACGAAGGAGATGCCGCTGGGGAAGCGGTGCGCCAGCACCGCCAGCGCCACCACCGCGCCCAGTGAAGCTTGCGCCTGGCCGCTGACGGCGATGGCGAAACCGTCCAGGGTCATATGAAAACCGATACCGGCGATGGCGAAGATGCTGAGGGTATGGAGGTGACGGCCATGCTCACGGCAGGCATGCACCAGAGTGACCCGTTCGGCCAGGTACAGGATTACAAAGCCGGCGCTCACCCCGAGGACGGTGGCCTCTCCCGCCAGCTGGTAGCTCCGGGGCAGCATGCTGTTGATGCCGGTGGAGAGCATGACACCGGCGGAGAATGCCACCAGCAGAGACAGTCCGCGCTCGCCCATGCTGCGGCGGGCCAGGGGCAGAGAGCCGCCGACGATGGTGAACAGGGCGGCTAGCAAAGCCAGCAGGACAGCGGTCACAGCAAACCACTCATCTAAACTTCGCCGACCTTCACCAGGAACTTCCTGGTCCGCGGCCCGTCGAACTCACAGAAATAAACGGCCTGCCAGGTGCCCAGCACCAGGCTGCCGCCGCTGACGAGGATAGTCTCGGAAGAGCCAACCAGCGAGGCCTTGATGTGGGCGGCGGAGTTCCCCTCGGCGTGGGCGTAGCCGTCCCGGTGGGGTATCACCTTGTCCAGCTCCATGATGATGTCCCTGGTAACTGCCGGGTCGGCGCCCTCGTTGATGGTCACCGCCGCGGTGGTGTGGGGGACGAACACGCGGCAGGCGCCGTCGGCGACGCCGCTGGCGGCCACCGCCTCGCGCACCCTGCCGGTGATGTCGACGAACTCATCGCGGCTGCCGGTGGATAGCTTGAACTCTCTCACTGTTCATCCTTTCGATAAGTACAACCTTATCCCACGGCCCGGCTTCGAACCAAGTCCAAACGCCGCTGCCGGCGGCCACGGATATGTTCTACCGGATTCCGGAGATTATTTCCGTCGGATGCGGATAGGTTATCAGGACAGCCGGTTGGCGCCGGCGGCAACCGGCCAGCTATATAGATGGTGGATTGGTCGGGCAGGCGGGGATGCGGCGGGTGCCGGCGCGACGGTAACAGCCTCCGTCTCAGTACATGATAATCAGTATCACGTTGAGGATTCCCATTCCCAGCCCCACGAAGGTTCCGGCCAAGACATCCGATGGATAATGGACCCCCACGTAAACCCGCGACCAGGACATGAGGAACGCCAGGGCCATGTACGGCGCCCATAGGGGCGGGTAATAGAACGTGAGAGCCACGGCGGCAGCGAAGGACATGGCGGCGTGGGATGAGGGGAAGGACTTGCTTGAGGGAACTCCCACCAACGGCTGGAGGCGCGGGTCGTCGGAGACGGGACGCTCCCGTTTGAGAACGGACTTGATAATGTAATTCACGATCAGCGTGGTGTAGATCACCGGTATGAGGAAGAAAAAGACCCCCCGGCCGAAGCTGACGCCGGTAAGCCACAGGACCAGTGCCAGGCCCAGCCAGAACAGGCCCCAGCTTCCCGACTGGGAGAAGATGATGATGGCCTTCTCCAGCCAGCGGGGGTGTCCCCTGGTCCTCAGGGCGACGAACAGGGTATAGTCCAGGCTCTCCTCATTCCTGGCCCCTCCACCTCCGAGAGCAGGATTCTGCGGTCCGTTTTGTTCAGGCATCGCTTTCCCCCTTCTGCGAGTACGGCTCGAATTCTATACCTGCCTTCGCCAGTATGCCAGAGACATCCTCCCGGTCAGCTGTGTTGATCTCGATGGCCAGGCCGCACTGGGCCGTCGCCACCTCCGGCGGCCGCGGCACCACCTCGCACCAGAAACCGCCGTTGATAATCTGTTCCTCCGCCTCCATGGCTGCGTGCGTCGTCTCGAACAGCAGCAGCAGGCTGTCGGGCGGGGCTGGCCTGTCCGGTGCCGCCGGCAAGACCCGGGGTTACTCCGGCACCCGGAACAGCAGCTGGTCGCCAACATTGATCTGGAAGGTGCGCGCGGCGTCTCCCTGGTTGATGGAGAAGGCGATCTTGCGGTAGGAGTCCTCGTAGACCAGCAGATCCTCGGGGGGCACCTCGGCGAAGGACTGGACGAAGGGGACATTCCAGGACTCCTCCCCGTGGCTTACCTCCAGACGTTCGCCCACCTTTGCCCCCAGGCCCTCCAGCTCCATCCTGCTCAGGTGGACCTGGACGTTGCCGAAGCTGTCTATGTATATCACAGTCGCCGCGATCTCATTATCCCTGGTCTCTAACCGGGGCAGGTCGATGGTGGTGAGCTCCGCTACCGGCAACGGCGAGCCCAGCTTTTCCAGGGTCACCCCCCTGCTGATATGGGCGGTGACCGGAGCGAACAGATCACGCCCCTCGAAAGTCTTGCACACTTCCTGCAGGCTGTAGGTCGAGCAGGCAAGCTCCACCGCCTCCACCGCTCCTCCCAGCTCGGCCGCGGCCAGCGACAGCAGCCCGTTGTCGGGCCCCACCAGGTAGTTGCCTTCAGCCGTGCGGACGGCCAGGGGTTTGCGGCTCACACCCACGCCGGGGTCGACCACCGCCAGGATGACGCTCGGCGGCATGTAGGGCAGGGTATTGGCGAGAATGATGGCGCCCTGGAGTATGTCATGACGCCGGACGCCGTGGGTGATGTCGATTATCTCCACTTCGGGGGCGATGCTTTTGATCACACCGTGACAGGTTCCCACGAAGTCGTCGGCGTGGCCGAAGTCGCTCAGGAATGTAATGAATCTCCGCTCAGCCATATCAACCCCCATGAGGACGCTTTCGCTCATTTACAGTTACGGCCGCGCTGGTTATATACTCCGGTGGCCGCATTAATAAATACCCCGGCAACCAGCAGGATAATACTACCCAAAAACTCCGGTCCGGAACCGGATTCCCTTCCGTCCGGAGCATCTGCTATACTCATCTCTCCTCACAGCATGAAACTAACTCCTGCTCCATATAACAGAATGGGGCCGCCTGAGACCGAGGGAGGTGAGTACAACGAGCAACTACGAGATCATGCTTATCTTTAGCCCGGAGACAGAGACCGAGCGCCAGAAGGAGATCCTGGACCGCGTCAAGACCATCGTCACCGAGGGCAAGGGCTCCATCGAAAAAGTCGATGAATGGGGCAAGAAGCGTTTTGCCTACGAGATCGACGATTTCCGTGATGGACACTATTACGTCATCACTCTCACCACTACATCGGAAACACTGGATGAGATATCCCGTATCCTGAGAATCACCGACGAGGTTATCCGGTTCATGCCGACCAGCCTCAAGGAAAAAGTAACCAGTGAGAGTTAAAGGAGAAGATCATGGCTAGCATCAACCGTGTGGTACTGGTGGGAAACCTGACCCGCGACCCGGAGCTCAGGCAGACGCCCAACGGCACCTCGGTCTGCACCCTGGGTCTGGCGGTCAACGACCGTTACAAACAGGGAGACGAGTGGGTGGAACGGGTCAATTTCTTCGACGTCATTGTCTGGGGCGCTCAGGCGGAGAACTGCGAGCGCTATCTCAGCAAGGGACGTCCGGTCGCCGTCGACGGTCGGCTGAGCTATCGCACCTGGGAGGCGCAGGACGGCGGCAAGCGCTCCAAGGTAGAGGTCGTGGCGCAATCGGTCCAGTTCCTCGGCTCCCGTCAGGACAGCGGCTCGTCGCCGGCTGAACCCGCCGCCGCCACCGCCGCCACCGGGTCATCAGGACTGTCTCCCGACACTTCGGATTTCGAGCAGCAGCCGTCCCAGGGGACGGACGACGATATACCCTTCTAGTACGGGCTCTGTGCCGACGGGAAGGACGAGGATGAGAGAGGACGCCTGCCGGCATTTACCGGCAGGCCGCAATCTGAAAAAACACAGGAAGGAAAAATGGCACCAAAAGGATCACGCAAGGGAAAACGCTCCTCCTGGCGCGGCAGCGAGCGCGGCTCGCAACGGCGCCGCTACTGTCACTTCTGCAAGGACAAGGTAGAGGAGATCGATTACAAGAATTACAATCAGCTGAAACGCTATGTCTCCGACCGGGGCAAGATCCGCTCGAGACGGGTTACCGGCACCTGCCGGCGGCACCAGCGGCAGCTGGCCATAGCCATCAAGCGGGCCCGCGAGATGGCCCTGCTGCCGTACGTAGCCCGCTGACGCGGTTTTACTGGAAAGGCTGGGCGCGGTGAGCAGTATATCCACAGCGGCGCTGGCGGACGGTGGCAAGGCGGTCGCCCTATCGGTCGTACTGGGTGTCATATTCGCCTTTGTACCGTTTCTGTCCATCGTGGCGGTGCCGGCACTGCCGGTGCCGGTCGCCTATATCACATCCAGACATGGAACCTCGGTAGGCCTGATGGCCAGTCTGGCCACGGGGCTGCTGGTATCCGTTTTCGCCGGGTTTTTCGCCGGCCTGCTGGTCTTTCTCCTGGGGGCGGCTGTCGGCGTCGGCACGGGTACCGGCCTGCGCCGGGAAATGCCGCTCATGCGCCTGTTGATCCTGGTGGCGGCACTGTTCCTGGTATCGCTGCTGGCCTGGCTGGCGGTGGTATTGGCCAGCGCCGGATTGAGTCCGGTGGCCGCCATGGACCAGATGGCCGATCAGGCGGTGGGGCCGGCGAGCGAGGTATACGCGGGGCTGGGGATGGACCAGCAGTCCATCGACGCGGCCGTCGACAGCTTCAGGGATTTCATCACCATGTTGCCCTACCTGCTGCCGGCGCTGCTGCTGGTGCTGTCGATCGTGCTTTCCGGCGCCACCGTGGCTCTGGCGAAGCAGGTCTTTCTGAGGCTGAAGCAGCCGTTCCCGGCCAGCTTCAGTTTCCGGGAGTTCCGCCTGCATTTCGCCTTCGCCTACCTGATGATCGTCGGCCTGGCCTGCGAGCTGGTGGTGCCCTACGTGCCGTCGGCTTACGCGGACCCCATCGGCTTCACCGGTATGAACCTGGTGATCGTCTCCGAGGCGCTGTTCTTCATCCAGGGCCTGGCCGTAGCCTATTTCTTTTTATGCCGCTACAAGATTCCGCAGACGGCGAGGGTGATGATTTATGCGGCCATGTTCATCATCCAGCTGCTTTTCTCGCTGGTCAGCTGGCTGGGGCTGTTCGATACCTGGATCGATTACCGGCGGCGTTTTAACAGGAACAAGACCAGGGGTCAACAAAGAAAGTAATAACTGTCAACAGAAGCGGCAACAACTGTTTAACAGGGAGAGGAGATAATATAGCATGGACGTCATACTGCTGGAGGATGTGGAGAAGCTGGGCTCCCGTGGAGAAGTAGTGTCCGCCTCGGACGGATACGCGCGCAACTATCTGCTGCCCAGGAAGCTGGCGGAGATCGCGACCCCGGGGAAGGTGGAGGAGATAAGGCGCCACCAGGAGGCGGAAGAGCAGAAGAAGTCCCGGGACGCGGAACGGGCGGATGATCTGGTCGAGACGCTGGGCAAGACGGTGCTCACCATCAACGTCCAGGCGGGAGAGGACGGCAGGCTGAGATCGGAAGAGCGTCGTGTAGGGAAAGAGTGTAGATCTCGGTGGTCGCCGTAGCATTAAAAAAAAACAGAAAAAACACAGATCGGAAGAGCACGCATACTTGCGACAGGCATGTTCTGTGTGTCGATCGACTACATTAGTGCAGGGTGCACTGAC
>CAJVWY010000063.1 GCA_913009925.1 uncultured bacterium | reverse complement strand
GGTGGAGTATGTGTTCGGACTGGCTTGTGTGGGGGGGGGGGGGGTGTGTGGGGGGGGGTGGGGGGGGGTGTGTGGGTTTTTTTTTTTTTTCAAGCAGAAGACGGCATACGAGATAAAGGAATGTGACTGGAGTTCAGACGTGTGCTCTTCCGATCTCATGTTCTGCTTCGTGGGCCAGTTGCCCAATGATCTGAGGCGCTCAGTCTACATCAGGGACGACGATTACCGCCTCTCTTTCCTCCACGGCAATTTCACCACCCTCAACAACCTCACCGGCGACGATCTGCGCCGGATCGTGGAGCAGCGCCTGAGCCCGCTGTTCGTCTCTCTCCATACCATCGACCCGGCGCTGCGGTCCGTGCTCATGGGATGCTCACCCGAAGCCGCCGCGGCCGGCATCGAGAACCTGCGCCGGCTGGACGAGGCAGGGGTAGCGACCCATATCCAGGTCGTCCTCTGCCCCGGCATCAATGACGGTGAACGGCTGGGGGAGACAGTGGCGGAGCTGGCGGACGGCTTTGAGAACATCGGCAGCGTCGGGGTGGTGCCGGTGGCGCTGGACCCCGGATTCGCGCATGCGCGCAATAAGGAGCCGGGAAGAGGAGAAGCCGCGGGGAGGCCTCCGCTGCGGCCTCCGGACAGGGAGGAGTGCGAGGAGGTCGTGCGCCTGACAGGGCGCTGGCAGGAGCGGTTCCGCCGCAGCCGCGGGCGCGGCTTCGTCTATGCCGCCGACGAGTTCTTCCTCCGGGCCGGCCTGCCGCTGCCGGGCCTGGACTGCTATGACGACATGGCCCAGTTCGAGAACGGTATCGGTATCGGCGCCACTTTCCTCGACGAGGCGGACGGCATCCCGGTGCAGCTGGCCCAGGGCATCCGCCGGCCCCGGGGGCGCGTACTGATGGTGACCGGGACCCTGGCGGCGTCGCTGGTGGAGGAGGTCTGCGGGAAGCTGAACGCAGCCGCGGATGCGCCTGCGGATGGTGGAGCAGGAGGAGAGTCGCTGGACGTCGTGTACGAGCCCCTGGTGGTGGAGAATCACCTCTTCGGGCCCCACGTGACGGTGACCGGCCTGCTGGGCGGCGGCGAGTTACTGGAAGCGGCGCGAGAGGCGCGGCCGGGTCCGGACGAGATGCTGCTCATCCCTTACTGCTGCGTAGACAGCAGCGGCCGGGTGTTCCTCGACGACCTCACTGTGCGGGAGATGGACGAAGAGCTGGATTGCATCGTGCGGCTGGCGCCTCCCTGAGATACTGGATGTACCGGGGGGCCGCCGGGGTATCGGCCTCCGCTTGCTCGGCTCCGGCTCCGCCGTCGCTCGCCAAACGCTTCGGCCCGAAAACCCCGGCGGCCCCCATCCCGTGGCGCTGATCATGTCCGCCAGGGCCTGCGGCCTCTACTTGCTCGAAAATATTTGACTATTTAATAAGCAACGAAGAAAGAAAAAGAAAATGAAATACACAAAAAGGCATTGACATTTCTTTTAACTCGTAGTATTAATTAACACTCGATAATTTGATAATAATACCGCGGGCACACGGTAGGGGAAGGCATTGGGGTTTGAAAGCTGTTTCGGCTCTCATAGCAATAATTGCTGTGCTCTCATTTTTTGTTTTTCCTGCAGCGGCTCTTGCTACTTCTGAAGATTCCAATATAACCGGAATCAATGACGCCCAGTTATCGGGAAACCAGCCGGTACAAATAGAGCTGGTTGCTGGTACAGAAACGCCGACTGATTCCCAGGCCCAAGATCTGGTTTTGCCTGAGAAGACCAGCGATTATTCACAGCAACAATCCGCGGTTGCTGAACCGATCCTTTTTAATACAAATCAGAACACAACGGCCGATGTGACGGTGGCAAATACCAATGTAACCGTCAAAATAAGAGAGATTTATGGATTGATTGTTGATTCGGAATCAGGAATGGCGATTGAAGGTGCGCGGGTAGAGGCTAGGCAAAACGATGTGATCATCGCATCAACGGTTACGGATATAGAGGGCCGGTACAGTCTGCGCCTAGCTGAGGGAGAGTACGATATTTTGATAACTCATCCTGGTTATGAAACCATCAGCAATCATGTGGATGTCATAACGATTGTTAATGATAAACACGATTATTCCCTTGTGGCTGCAACGGCGGGTCTTGAGATTCCCGATAAAACCAGTGACCCCAGCCAAACAACTGACAATGAACTGCAGCTTGTCACATTTCCGGCTAGTTCCAATGGAATCTCGCAGATCGATCCATCTGGAACGGTAACTGATGCAATTACAGGATTGCCTTTTGAAGGGGCAACAGTCGAAGCCTGGCAGGGTGGCGTGCTGGCGGATTCGGCCACAACCGATGTAAACGGCTTCTACCAGCTGCTTCTGGCCACTGGCGATTACGATTTAATTGCCAATTTTACCGGCTATGCACCTCTGAGTCAGCCGGTCACTGTCGTCGACGGCAGTGAAGTCGTGGATTTCTCACTTGTCGAGAATATTTCCCCGATAATCGTGGCGGTTTCCGGCTTGCCAGTTTCCGGAGGCACTACCCAGAGCGTGATCGATTTCATTTCCATCGCTTTCAGCGAGGCGCTTGACGCGACATCGGCCAATGATCCCGCTTCTTACGATCTGAGAGAGGCCGGCGCCGACGCTGCATTGGATACCGCGGATGACGTGATTTACTCGGTTTCCACTTCACCGGCTTACTCTACAGGCACTTCGGTGAACCTGCTTGTAGAAGGCGGGCCCCTGCCTGAGGGCAGCTACCGTCTGACCGTATCTGGCAGCGTCGAGGATGTAAGCGGCAACGCGCTCGACGGCAACGGTGACGGGACAGGCGGAGACGGCTACGTGCATATGTTCAACGTGGATTACCCTGCCGGTGTGGTTTTCGAGGGGACGGATAACGATACTCAGCCTACGGCAACGTCTCTGGCGCTCACCGAAGACCCGGCAGGAAGCGGCTACCACATAGCAGTAGGCGTGGGGTCGATAAACCCCGCGGACAGGTACACGCATTGGAGTGATTCAGACTATTGGAGTTTTCAGGCACTTGCAGGTGATCTTGTGAGTGTTTCTGTTGATACACCGGAAAGCCAGCTGGACCCATACGTTCAATTGCTTGATGCGGGTGGCGGATATAAAGCAGCAGACGATAACAGCGGTCCGGGGAACGATTCGTTCATAAGTCGCTACTCTATCAGCAGTAGCGGCACCTATTACGTGCGTGTCGGCAAGGAGTACAACTCGTATACTCCAGGTTCATATTCCGTTCGCGTAGATCTCGGTAGGAACATTGATCTGGAATCTGACTCATCAAATGCTAATGATACAGCAGCCGGAGCACAAATTCTGGTCCTGACTGCAACTACCCCCGGCCACATGGCCGCTACCGTCGCCGGCAATGTCATGGCCACCTACGGCGGCGACCGTGACGAGGACCTCTTCTCCCTGGGCCACCTGAACGCCGGCAACACCATCGAGCTCAGTTCGCGCCTGCCGCTTACCAGCACCCTGCTTCCCAGGCTCAGGGTGGTGGACAGCAGCGGCGCCTACCTCACCGATACGGACGGCGACCTGGGTGACGGCCACTTCCTGGGCATGGTGGCAAGCGACGGCGACTACTACGCCATGGTGGATACAGCTACCTACGCCTACAACGGCCACAGCTATATCCTCACCGGCGGCCACCTGACCTGGGCCGAGGCCGAGACCCAGGCCCAATCCCTGGGTGGCCACCTGGTCACCATTGACGACCAGGCCGAGCAGGACTGGGTGTCCGCCAACTTCGGCTCCTTCGGCCCCTGGCTGGGCCTCAACAGGTCGACGCTCCCGGGTACGGTCACGGGGCAGCTGAGCGCCACGGACCCCGACAACCCCACCCGTACTGGCAGCTACTACGACGATTATCCGTTGAGCGACCTGGCCGCTGTTACCGGCGGCGAGCAGGTGCAGCTGATGTTCGCGTCAGCCGACTTCACCCCCTACCTGCAGCTGGTGGACGGAGCCACAGGCTCGGTGATCTACAACGCTTCCAGCTACAACAAGCTGACCTTCACCGTAGACCCGGCCATCGACTACGTAGTAAGGGCGACCAGCTACTACGGAGCCAACACCGGCAACTACACCCTGGCCGCCAGGCTCTGGGGCTGGGCCGACGGAACAGCCGTCACCTACACCAACTGGCACACGGGCGAGCCCAACGACGCCAGCTACGACTACGCCTACATGAGCGGCAGCTACTGGTACGATTCCTGCAACACCTGCACCCGGTACGGCCTCATCGAGCTGGGCAGCGCCCCCGTGGACAGCGCCGGCCCAGGGCCGCTGGCTGTATACGTACTTTCAGTAGATATCGCTGATGCTGTTGGCCCTCAGATAGTATCGGTTTCACCATTACCACAAAGCGGTGGTAGCACCGCATCAATTGTCGATAACTTGCTGGTAGAAAGCAGTGAACCGTTAGATCCTGCGTTAGCCAACCTGACTAACCGCAGGGTCTGGCAATATAACGGGCATTACTACATCGTGATGGATTCAACGACGACCTGGAATGACGCGGAGAATTATGCACAAAGCCTGGGCGGGCACCTCGTCATGATCGATGATCAGGCTGAGCTTGAATGGATCAGCAATAACATTTATTCGTCGAGCAATCTCTGGATCGGCCTGCAGAACAGGAATATCGATAACTCGATTCAAGGCAATTTGTCCACTAGTGATGTCGAAAACCCGACTCTGTCCGGACGTTTCAAGGATGACTACCTGCTGGCTGATTTCTCAACTGCCGTAGTCGGTGATCTTGTTGAGATTGGTATGACTGGCGATTTCGACACCTATTTGCAGCTGGTTGACAACGACACCGGTTCAGTGATTTCGGCTGACGACAATAGCGGCTCAGGTAACAGCGCAAGAATCATCTTTACTGTCGATGCTGGTGTTAATTATCTTGTGCGGGCAACGAGCTCTGTTCATGCGGCAACCGGCAATTATTCTCTTGAAATTATCAAGAATAATGGATGGACGGTATGGGCTGACGACTCACCTTTAGCCTATACGAATTGGTCTGAGAATAATCCCAATATGAGCCCTTCTCCCTATTTTGCTTATTTGGGAAGCGGAGGGCTTTGGTTCAATGCGGGAACTACCAATACCATGCAAGGCCTTATCGAGCTGGATGTCGTCGATGGGGACAATGACGGTGTACCGGATCTGTTCGATGTTCTTCCCGCTGATAATATGAATGTCTGGGACCTGCGCGAAGCCGGCCCCGACACGCTCTTCGACACACCTGACGACACTATCTACACACTCACGGTGACGCCCGCCTACGGTGCCGGCCTCAGCGTGGGCCTTTATATAGAGGGCGGCCCCCTGCCCAGCGGCCACTACCGCTTCACCGCCAACAGCACCCTCACCGACCGGGCCGGCAACGCCCTGGACGGCGACGGCGACAGCGCGGGGGGCGATGCCTACGGACATATCTTCGATGTACTGCTTCCCGGCGATATGGACTTCGAAGGCCAGAGCAACGACACGCTGCAGACGGCCACCACCCTGACCCTCTCGGAGGACCCATCCGGCTCGGGCTACCTGATCGCCCGGGGCCTGGGCTCGATCAACCCCTCTACCGACCAGGACTGGTGGTCCTTCCCGGCTTTGGCCGGCGACCTCATCTCCCTGAGCGTCGACACCCCGGGCAGCGACCTTCGGCCGCGCGTGTACCTCTACAGCGACACGGGCAGCTATCTGACCGCTGACACCAACTACTCCGGCCCCGGCTACGATGTGCTCACCGCCCCCTACACGGCCCAATACAGCGGCAGCTACTATGTGCGGGTGGATGATTATAGCTACACCGGCTCCTACCAGCTCAGAGTGGACATCGCCCGCGGCATCGCCCTGGAGAACGACTACGAGTACCGGGGCTACGACTATAACGATACGGTGGGGACCGCAAACGATTTACCTTTCACGATTGTAGGAACCCATCGAACAGGAACCATTGCGGGGACGATCATGGCGGCTGAGTCAGGTGTGGATGAGGACTATTTCAACCTGGGCACAGTTCAAAATGGAGAAACCATTTTCCTGAACCTGCGCTTGCCGAACTCCAGCGATCTCATCCCCGTAATAGAGGTACGCGATGCAAGTAATAATGTTGTTCAGATAATTCAGGATCCAACGGGAACGGTAGGTCGTGCTTCGATAAGCGCCCTTGGAAACTATTACGCAACCGTTGTTGGTCTTAGCGGTCAGGGACCTCGGGGTCAATACCTTTTGGATGCGGCAATATGGCCCACAGGCGAGCTTGCATCACCCGATCTGGCATTCAGCGACGTTTCCACTCCCACTAATGCTTCCAGCGGTGAGACGATCCATGTGACCTGGACTATCGGGAATTATGGAACCGGCAACACTGAAGTATCAGACTGGTTTGACAGGGTTGTTCTTTCGGTCAACGAGACCTTTGGGGATTCAGACGACATATATTTGGGTTCGGTTACCCACACTGGGATCCTGTTAGTAAATGAACAATATACGGCAAGCGCCGACGTCCAGCTTCCGCTGGACAGCTCCGGCGACTACTGGCTCCTGATCGAGGCAGACGAGACCAACGCGGTAGATCGGAAGAGCACACGTCTGAACTCCAGTCACATTCCTTTATCTCGTATGCCGTCTTCTGCTTGAAAAAAAAAATTCCAGTCACATTCCTTTTTCACGTATGCCGTCTTCTGCTGTATCCAATGACTCTCATCTTACT
>CAJVWY010000062.1 GCA_913009925.1 uncultured bacterium | reverse complement strand
TATAATCCAGCCTGGGGAAGCCCACTGGTTGGGTGCCCGCAGGGCTGTAGCTCCAACTGGTAGAGCGCCGGTCTCCAAAACCGGATGTTGGGGGTTCGAGTCCCTCCAGCCCTGCCAACAGAACAACCTCGCCCGGACCTATTCCTCCAGTTCCGTGCTTCTGCGCGCAGAGCTTGCGAAATGGGGTCCGATGGGCGACAGTATGAATTGACAGCATGGCCCGGCGGCAGCAACCGGCTGCCCGGCCCTGAGTCTTGAAACCGGAGGTTCCGGTGGCGAAATCCGCCAAAGCGAAAAAGAAACAGGCGTCCACCACGCCCGCCAGTAAGAAAAAGGGCGGCAAGAAGGCTGCCGCCACGAAGCAGGCCGGCGGTCTCAAGGGACGCGTGGGCCGGGCGCAGGCGATGAGGTCCACCAAGAGCGCCAAGGCCGCCGCCAAAGGGACCAAGGGGAGCGGTGGCAACCGTGTGATGAAATTCATGCGTGAGGTCAGGCTGGAGCTTTCCAAGGTCACCTGGCCGACACGTGATGAACTCGTACAGGCGACCATCGCCGTCCTGGTGGCGGTCGTGGTCGCGGGCGTGTTCATCTTCCTGTTCGACGTAATCTTCTCCAGGCTCATCGGCTTGGCGAGTTAGGGGGGCGCCCGGATGACCTTTCAGTGGTTCGTGATAAACACTTATTCGGGACACGAGAACAAGGTGCGCCTCAATCTCCTGCAGCGCATCAAGACCATGAGCCAGGAGCAGAACGTCAAGGAGATAGTCGTTCCCACGGAACAGACGGTCGAGACCAAGAACGGCAAGAAGGTCCAGACGGAGAAGCGGGTGTTTCCCGGCTATGTCCTGGTCAACATGAAGATGACCGACGACTCCTGGGCGTTGGTGAAGAATACGCCGGGTGTTACCGGCTTCGTCGGCTCGGCCAACAAGCCCATGCCGCTCAACGCTGAAGAGGTCGCCCGCATCCTAGACAGCGCCGCCGTGGAGAAGCCCAAGGCGGTGGCCCAGTTCAACGTGGGCGAGACGGTGAGGGTCATGTCCGGCCCCCTGGCTGATTTCAACGGCGAGGTATCCGAGGTGAACGAGGACCAGAACAAGCTTACGGTCCTGGTCAACATCTTCGGCCGGGAGACGCCGGCACAGCTCAGCTTCGGACAGGTGAAAAAGGTCTAGCGACGGTTGCGGGGGACTTAAGTTTTACTGTATTCTTCACTCTTGGCTGTTTTTCCACGAGGCGATAGACGAGACAGGAATGTGATGGCTACCAAACCGGTAATGACGATGATCAAGTTGCAGATACCTGCGGGCCAGGCCAATCCGGCGCCGCCGGTGGGTCCTGCCCTGGGACAGCATGGCGTCAATATCATGGACTTCTGCAAGGCATTCAACGCCCAGACCCAGCAGGAGGGCGATACCATCATCCCTGTGGAGATAACCGTTTACGAAGACCGCTCTTTCAGCTTCATTACCAAGACGCCGCCGGCCGCGGTGCTGCTCAAGCAGGCCGCCGGGCTGGACAAGGGATCGGGCGAGCCCAACAGGGAAAAGGTGGGCACGGTCTCCCGGGGAGCGGTCAAGGAGATCGCCGAGCGCAAGATGAAGGACCTTAACGCCAACGATATAGAAGCGGCGATGAAGATCATCGCCGGGACCGCCCGCAGCATGGGCCTGGTGGTGGAGTGACGGTGGGCGTCAAGGCCGGGAAAAGATACAGGGAGTCCGCCTCCAGGATCGAGAGCGACAAGCTATACGCGCCCCGCGAGGCGGTGCGGATACTGAAGAGTTTAACGCCTGCCGGGTTCGACGAGACGGTCGAGGTGCACTTCCGTTTGGGCGTCGACCCCCGCAAGGCAGACCAGATGATACGCGGCACGATGATGCTACCCCACGGTACCGGCAAGGAGATGCGGGTCGCCGTGTTTGCCGAGGGTGAAAAGGAGAAGGAGGCCCGGGACGCGGGCGCCGACATCGTCGGCGGCGAGGATCTGGCCAAGAAGGTGGAAGAGGGATGGTTGGAGTTCGATGTGGCCATCGCCACCCCGGACATGATGAAGGTCGTGGGCAAGCTGGGCCGCGTATTGGGACCCAGGGGGTTGATGCCCAACCCCAAGGCCGGCACGGTAACCTTCGACATCGTCAAGGCGGTGGAGGAGGCCAAGGCGGGCAAGGTCGAATACCGCACCGACCGGACCGGCATCGTCCACCTCTCCATCGGCAAGATGTCCTTTCCCGAGCAAGATCTGCTGGAGAATTACGTAGCGGTGCTGGACGAGATAATCCGGGTCAAACCGGCGTCCGCCAAGGGCAGGTACATCAAATCCATAACCCTGGCATCCACCATGGGTCCGGGCATCCACCTGGATTCGACGCAGACGCGTGATCTGCTGGAGGAAAGCGCCTGAGATCCGCCACCGCCGGGCCGGGCCCGCCGGTGGCGTCTGAAACAATCGCATAGCACCAGAGAAAGCCGGTGCCTGTCACCGCAGCAAGCAGGGGACAGGCCCAAGGGGCCCGAGAGGCCCGCCCGCCGAGGTGACGGTATTATCGGGACAGGTGTTCCGGCAGTCTACCTCCGCGGGGGTAGATTTTTTATTGCCGGGAGGTGAGAGATGAACAGAGAACAGAAAGTCGCCAAGGTCGAGGAACTGACGGAGAAGCTGAAAGCCAGCTCCGCCTTGCTGGTGGCCGACTACCGGGGGCTGACCGTCGCCGAGGCGCGCAAGCTAAGGAATGAGATGCGCGAAGCGGGGGCCGACTTCGAGGTAGTCAAGAACTCGCTGGTGGAGAGGGCCGCCGATGCGGCGGCGGTGGAGGACCTCAAGCAGTACCTGGATGGTCCCACCGCCATAGCCTTCTGCCACGAGGAAGCAGCTGCGCCGGCCAAAGTGCTCACCAGGTTCGCCAGGGAGCTGAAGCCGCTGGAGATCAAGGGCGGCATCCTGGACGGCAACAGTATCGATATGGAAACGGTCAAGTTCCTGGCCTCGCTGCCGCCCAGGGATGTGCTGCTGGGACAGCTGGCCGGCGCCATGCAGGGACCGATCCGTGGTCTGGCGACGGTTTGCGCCGGGCCGATACGCGGTCTGGTAACGACGCTGTCCCGGATCCAGGAGCAGAAGGAAGCGGCATAGCATCCGGTTTTCAGGGGCGCGGGCAACGACCTGCAGCCACGCCGCCCGGCCGGGTAAATACGATATTTGTCAGATGTATGAATAAGGAGGAACAATGTCAACAGAAGAGATCATCGAGCAGATCAAAGGGATGAGCGTCACCGATCTGGCGGAGCTGGTCAAGGCGCTGGAAGAGGAGTTCGGCGTAAGCGCCGCCGCTCCCGTAGCCGTGGCCGCGGCGCCCGGCGCTGGCGCCGAGGGCGGCGCGGCCGAGGAAGAGCAGACCGCCTTCGACGTGGTTCTCACTGAGGTGGGCGACAAGAAGATACAGGTCATCAAGGTGGTCCGCGCCGTCACCGGTCTGGGCCTCAAGGAGGCCAAGGCCGTGGTCGACAGCGCGCCCAAGCCGGTCAAGGAGGGCATATCCAAGGAAGAGGCCGAGGAGGTCAAGTCCCAGCTGGAAGAGGTCGGCGCCACGGTCGAAGTAAAGTAGGAATCAGGGGACGTGGTTGCATCGCAGCCACGTCCCTTTCCCGCCCTTGCTTCCCACAGGAGCATATGCTATATTTTCTTGTTCGTGCCCGAGCACGGCCGGTCTGCCATGCATTAATCCCGTCCATGAGGGGTGAGCCTTTTGGAGAAGAGCCATAGCTTTGCCGCAAGTCCCCGCGAACGTCGCACCTTCGCCAAGCTGGAAAAGATTCT
Source organism: uncultured bacterium (assembly GCA_913009925.1). GTDB lineage: Bacteria > Actinomycetota > Thermoleophilia > BMS3ABIN01 > BMS3ABIN01 > BMS3ABIN01. The sequence goes on along the minus strand of CAJVWY010000062.1, from coordinate 2,994 downwards.
CGATGTACCTAATCTCATCGATATCCAGAAGAAATCCTACGAGTGGTTTCTCAATGATGGCGTAAGGGAGACCATCGCTGACATCTCACCCATAGAAGACTATACCGGCAGCCTGGCTGTCGAGTTCGGCAAGCATGAATTCAAGGAGCCGGACAGCACCATCGAGGAATGCCGCGACAAGGACGGCACCTTCTCGGCCCCCCTGTTCATGGATATCAGCTTCATCAACAAGGAGACCGGCGAGATCCGCCAGCAGGAGGTCTTTATGGGTGACTTCCCCATGATGACCAAATGGGGGACCTTCATCATCAACGGCACCGAACGGGTGGTGGTCACCCAGCTGGTGCGTTCCCCCGGCGCCTATGTCATGGAGCCCAAGGACGCCACCAAGCAGGTGTTCATCGCCAACCTCATGCCTTCACGCGGCTCCTGGCTGGAGCTGGAGATCGACAAGAAGGGCCTGGTGAACGTGCGCATCGACCGCAAGCGCAAGCTGCCGGTGACGGTTATGCTCCGGGCGCTGGGATATGGGGCCGACGCGGATATCCTTAAACTCTTCAACAACTCCACTTATATACAGCGCACCCTGGAGAAAGACACCACCGAGAGAGAGGAAGAGGCGCTCATCGAGCTGTTCAAGAAACAGCGCCCGGGCGAGCCGCCCAGCCTCGACAGCGCCCGTTCGCTGCTCAACTCACTGTTCTTCGACCCCAAGCGTTATGACCTCACCAAGGTGGGACGCTACAAGCTGAACACCCGCCTGGGACTGGACGTGGACCCGTCGGTGCGGACGCTGACCAACGAAGATATCATCGCCCTGATCCGGGAGCTGATCAAACTGCCGGTCAAGCTGGGGCTGCCCGAGGACTCGGCCGACTTCGCCGCCGAGGCTGCCTCCATGTCTCGCGAGGAGATCGCCCACGACCTGGACGAATACGAACATTTCGGCAACCGGCGCCTGCGTACGGTGGGCGAGCTGGTGCAGGAGGCCTTCCGCATCGGCCTGTACCGCATGGAACGGGTGGTCAAGGAGCGGATGACTACCGAGGACGTGGATGTCATCACTCCCCAGCACATTATCAATATCCGCCCGGTGGTGGCGGCGCTCAAGGAGTTTTTCGGTTCCTCGCAACTGTCCCAGTTCATGGACCAGACCAACACGCTGGCCGGACTGACCCATCGCCGCCGCCTGAGCGCCCTGGGCGCCGGCGGCCTGACCAGGGAGCGGGCCCCCATCGAGGTGCGCGACGTGCACCCGACCCATTACGGCCGCATGTGCCCTATCGAGACCCCTGAGGGTCCCAATATCGGGCTCATCGGTTCGCTCAGCTCCTACGCGACAGTCAACGAGTTCGGCTTCATCCAGACTCCGTACCGCAAGGTGGTCAAGGGCAGGATCACCGACGAGATCGTCTACCTGGACGCCAGTGAAGAGGACAAGTTCGTCATTGTCCAGGCCAACGCCAAGTTCAATCCCAAGACGGGCAAGTTCGAGAAGGGCAGGGTGATGGCCCGCACTCGCGATGGCGAGGTGGTCACGGTCGATCCCAAACAAGTGGACTATATGGACGTATCACCGCAGCAGATAGTCTCCGTGGCTACGGCGCTGATCCCCTTCCTGGAGCATAACGATGCCAACCGGGCGTTGATGGGCTCCAACATGCAGCGCCAGGCGGTGCCGCTGCTGACCGCCCAGGCGCCGCTGGTGGGCACGGGCATGGAGGCACGCGCCGCCATCGATACGGGAGACGTCATCCTGAACGAACACCCGGGCACGGTCAAGGAAGTCGACGCCGAGCATATAGTGGTAAAGAATGACAAGGGGGGAGAGACGACCTACAACCTCTCCAAGTTCACCCGCTCCAACCAGGGGACGCTCATGCATCAGAAACCACTGGTGATCGAGGGTGACAAGGTCAAGGTGAACGCCGTCATGGCCGACGGCTCCTCCACCGACCAGGGCGAACTGGCCCTGGGCAAGAACCTGCTGGTGGCCTTCATGAGCTGGGAAGGATACAACTTCGAGGATGCCATCATCCTCAGCGAGAGGCTGGTCAAGGAGGACACCCTTTCCTCCATACATATAGAGGAATACGAGGTCGAGGCCCGCACCACCAAGCTGGGCGACGAGGAGATCACTCGCGATATCCCCAACCGCAGCGAGGATTCGCTGGCCGACCTGGACGAAGAAGGCATAATCCGCGTGGGCGCCGAGGTCAACTCCGGCGATTTGCTGGTGGGCAAGGTCACCCCCAAGGGCGAGACCGAGCTCACGGCGGAGGAGAAGCTCATCCGCGCCATCTTCAAGGAGAAGGCGCGCGAGGTGCGCGATACCTCGCTCAAGGTCCCCCACGGCGAGGGCGGTCGCGTTATCGACGTCAAGATATTCTCGCGGGAGGACGGCGACGACCTGGCTCCCGGTGTGAACCGGTTGGTACGGGTTTATGTGGCCAAGAAGCGCAAGATCGCCGAGGGCGACAAGCTGGCCGGCCGCCACGGCAACAAGGGCGTCATCTCCAAGATAGTTCCCGAGGAGGACATGCCTTTCCTGGAGGACGGCACGCCGGTGGATATCATCCTCAACCCCCTGGGCGTTCCCTCAAGGATGAATATCGGCCAGGTGCTGGAGACGCATCTGGGCTGGGCGGCATCCCGGGGCTGGGACGAAGGCGGCGGCTTCAGCGCGCCCATCTTCGTCTCCACGCCGGTGTTCGACGGCGCCACCGTCGACGAGGTCGATGAGGCGCTGATCAAGTGCTACGAGAACGACCCGGACAAGAAGATCACCTACACCCTCAACGGTGAGGAACCCAACCCGGGGTCGGGCAAGGTCAAGCTGTACAACGGTCTCACGGGAGAACCGTATGGCGACAAGATCACTATAGGCTACATGTATATCCTGAAGCTCCTGCACCTGGTGGACGACAAGATCCATGCCCGTTCCACCGGCCCCTATTCGCTGGTTACCCAGCAGCCCCTGGGCGGCAAGGCCCA
>CAJVWY010000061.1 GCA_913009925.1 uncultured bacterium | reverse complement strand
TCCCTTGCAGATAGGACAGCAACCGCCGCCTCTTCCCCACCATCTTCAGCAACCCTCTGCGCGAGTGGTGATCCTTCTTATGGGTCTTGAGATGCTCGGTGAGGCCGTTGATTCGCTCCGTGAGTAGGGCTATCTGGACCTCGGGGGAGCCGGTATCACCCTCGTGGCTACTGAACTTACCTATCACCGATTCCTTGTTTTCCTTGGTCAGTGTCAATCTTTCACCTCCTTTATCTTATTTCTGCTTCGTGGGGAATAATTCACACGCAAAAATCTTAGCATAGTGGGCTATAAAAGGCGAACGACGCTGGTACAGGTTCTTTATGCGGGTGCCGATACGATAACACACCCGGATGAGGTTCCCGAGTGCATCCGGGCAGACAGGCGGGGGGAAATGAGAGGTACTTCCAAAAGCGACGGGATGGCATCCATCCACCCATCGCCGGCACGGGGCATACGCCTGGCTTCACCATTCCTGCCCGGCCTGCTCCTTTGTGCCGCTATCGCGCTACCGGCGTTCGAGCTGTCTCGGTACAATGCGTCGCTTGACGCTCTGGCACTTTCTCTTATTTTGGGCATGGTGCTCAGAAATGTGCTCGGCCCCAGCGCCAGCGTCATGCCGGGTGTCCGCCTGGCCGGCATGGTCTTCATACCTGTCGGCATCATCCTTTACGGTACCCGGCTCGATTTCCTCATCTTCACCGGCCTGCCGGCTTTCTCCATAATCCTGGTGGTCTCCAGCGTGGGGCTGTTCTTCCTCACCATTCTGTTGATGGCCGGCGCCCTGGGCGTCAATCGCGGTACCGGCCTGCTGATAGCCTCCGGCTCCGCCATCTGCGGCGCGTCGGCCATAGCTGTACTGTCGCCGGTGGTGGGCGCGCGAGACAGGGACATGTCCATGGCGCTGATCGTGACCACGGTGGCGGGTCTGACCGGCGCCCTGCTGTATCCGCTCATCAGCGACTGGCTGTCGCTGTCGGAAAAGGTCTACGGAGTCTTCTGCGGCTCCACCCTGCAGCAGACCGGTATCGTCCGCCTGGCGGCTTCCCACATGGGCGCCGGCGCACTGGACCTGGCCGTCCCGGTGAAGATGCTGCGGATAGCGATGCTGGCCCCGGCGGCCGTGGCCCTGGCCATGACCACCTCGATGAAGGCAACAGGGGGTGTCGGTACCGGCGGTGCCGTCAAAATGCTCATGGCGCTGAAGCGGGCCTGGTTCATCCCCGTCTTCGTGGCCGTGGCTCTGGTCTTTTCCTTTGTGGAACCAGCGGTAGCGGCCCGGGACTCCATAAAGCCTTTTGCCACCATCTTTCTGTCGCTGGCGCTGGCCAGTATCGGCCTCAGAGTCGATTTTGATTCCATCAAATCCATGGGTTCGCGGCCGTTGCTCCTCGGGTTCGCCGGCTGGGTACTGGTCGGCTCAATCATCTTGCTGGCATTGTTGATCCTCACCAGGTGATCGGATTGAAAAGAAGCATCTTCCAAAAGACCGTTCTGATATTCATGGTAGTGGCCCTGGTGCCGGCAGCCATCATCAGCCTGAGAAATATCAACGTCTTCTCCGATCACCTGGACACCATGGTGAATGACAACACCCTGTCCCGGACCCTGGCGGATGAACAGTTACAGGAGTTGAGAACACAGCAGCTGATTTACGGCGGCTACGGAGCCGCCATAGCCTTGATCCTCGGCTACTTCTTCGCCGTCAGCCTGGTCAAGCCCATACGAACGCTGCAGGTGGGGGCACGCAAGATCGGCGACGGTGACCTCGAATGCAGAGTGGAAACCAACACCGAAGACGAACTGGCGGAGCTGGCGGAAACAATCAACCAGATGGCCGACTCGCTCCAGGCCCGCGAATTCGAGTTGCGGCAACACAGCCAGGACCTGTCCCTGCTGTACCAGTTCGCCCATGATATCTCTGAATCGAACCGGCTGGACGAGTTGCTGTCCAAGGCGCTGAACAAGGCGCTGGAGATTACGGGGTCCAGACAGGGCTGCATATTCCTGATTGATAAGGACGGCGAGCTCCAGCCTGCTTTCTGTAGCTATGGCGGGGAACGAGCGGACGGCAGTGATACCGAAGCGTTCACCGATGCCGCTACTTCGGCGAGCGCTTCCGGCGAACCCGCCATTATCAAGTACGGCGGGGATGATGAGGACAAGGCGGTCGCGTGCATCGCCCTGACATATGAACAAACCGTCCAGGGGGCGATATGCATAGCCGGCGCGGCGGCTGATTTCCCCGAGGACACCATGAAACTGCTCATGGCCATCAGCAGCGAGGCTGCCGTCGCCATCGAGAACAACCGGTTGCTGAATCAGCTGGAGAAGCAAAACAGCGAGCTGTCGCGGGCGACGGAAGAGCTGGCCAGCCTGATCCAGAGGGCGGAAGAGAAAGAAGGCTTTGGCATCAGGTACCAGAATGCGAACCTGGTCAAATGCTGGGAGGTCAAGAACTGCCGGCAAGAACAATGCCCCTCCTACGAATCCGACAACCTTCGTTGCTGGCAGATCGCGGGAACCCATTGCGGCGGCAATACCCAGGGCGTCTTCGCCCGCAAGCTGTGCCAATGCGAAAAGTGCGAGGTCTTCCAAAGCGCCTGTCCGGACAAGATCACTACCCTGGGCGAGACCTTCAACAATATGATGGCGGCCCTGGAGCAGGAGGTCAGGGATCGGGAGAACCTGCAACAGCAGCTGTTCAATTCCACCAAGCTGGCCGCCATCGGCGAACTGGCGGCGGAGGTCGCTCACGAGATCAACAACCCCATGACCGGCATCCTCACCAATGCCATCATGATAAAAACCATGGACTTTGACGATAAGGAGATACTGGGCAAGATCGATGTTATCGAAAGTGAGGCATTCCGGACCCGGGAGATCGTGCATAACCTCCTGGATTTCGCCCATGAAGAGAGCGGGTTCAGACCGGAGCCCATCGATATCAGGGATATCCTGGAACATACCATCACCCTGGTGGGTCACCAAGCGTCCCTGGCCTCGGTGACCATCGACACAGATTACGCCGGGCAGTTGCCGCAGGCGGTGGTCGACGCCAACCACATCAAGCAGGTATTCCTCAATATCATCACCAACGCCATCCATGCCATGCCGTCAGGCGGAAAGTTGACCATCGGCATCAGCGGCCCCGCCAGCGGCGCCGCCAACCAGATGCTTCGGGTCAGCTTCAGTGACACCGGCACCGGCATGGATGAGGAGAAAAAGGCGCGGATCTTCGATCCCTTCTTTACTACCAAACAGGCGGGCAAGGGAACGGGGCTGGGACTGGCGGTCGCCCAGCGTATCGTCGCCGAGCACGGCGGTGAGATCACAGTGGAATCAGAGCCGGACAAGGGCGCCACCTTTACCATAACCCTGCCGGCCAGATCAGCGGCAAGCAACAAACAGGACGCCGCCTGAGCCGGTGACGCTCAGGACCATCTAACCTTGCCGCCGGACAGCGAAACCCTCGTAAGCACGCGCGGCGGCGATATCTTTCCTGATCTGCTCCATCAGCTGTTCGGGACCGTCGAACTTCATCTCGCCGCGCAGCCGTTCGAGAAAGTCGATACGCACATCCATGCCATAGATGTTGCGGTCGAAGTCCAGAATATGGGCCTCGATGCGCATCTTGGCTTCGCTGTCGTCATCGGTGGCACAGAAGGTGGGGTTGTGACCGATGTTCACCAGGCACGCGTAGGCCTGCTTGCCCACGAACAGGTCCGCCAGATAGACACCCCGGCCCGGGAAGATGCAATCGACGCGGGCGTCTATGTTGGCCGTCCTGACCCCCAGGGTGCGGCCACGCTTGTCACCATGGACGACCTTGCCGTGGGTCGAAGGGGGGCGTCCCAGTATCTCACGCACTTCGCCCAGCGAGCCCTCTATCAGCAGGTTACGGATACGGGTGGAGGAGATGGGTTTGCCACCCGCCTTCACCAGCGGTACGGCAGTGACCTGCATACCCTTGTTCTTGCCGTATTCGGCCAGGTATTTCACGTCCCCTTCCGCCTTGTAGCCGAAACGGAAGTTCTCACCGACGACTACATGGATGGCCCCCAGCTCCGAAGAGAACAGCATGTCGCAGAAGTCCCTGGGCGGCAGACGCGAGAACTCCTTCTCGAAGGGGATGATGAGCAGTTCGTCCACGTCCAGATCCTCGATGAGGTCGGCCTTGATGTTGAGCGGCGTCAGGATCGGCGGACATTTCTCCGGAGCTATCACCGACAGGGGATGGGGGTGGAAGGTTATCACCATGCTTTTGGCATCCGCGCCGCTGGCAGCCTGGACCGCTTCGTTGATGATGCGCTGGTGGCCGATGTGAACGCCATCGAAGGTGCCGATGGCAACCACGCGGCGGCCCGGCGGCACATCATCCATACTGCGGTATATCCTCATAGGAATATCACTCTCGGAAAGATCGATTCCTCCGTTTCGCCCGGGCCGTAGATCGCCACCAGTCTGTCTCCTGCCGCCAGTCTCACCGGTCCCGGCTCCATGCCCTCTATCGGTCGACCGTGAGATACAGCCTGTAACTCTTTTCCAGACAATTCTCTTACGGGAAGGAAATATAACGCACCCAAACAGGAAATAAAAGCCGGGTTGGCGTCGCCGAGCAGCGATTGCCGCGGCAGGGCCGCCAACTCCTCCAATGAAGAGGCGCTGCCGGCGGTGAACTCACCGACGGCGGTCCGGCGCAACGCCAGGGTATAGGCGCCGGTGCCCATGGCCTTCCCAAGATCCTCACAAAGCTTCCTGATATAAGTGCCGCCGGAGCAGGTGATGGTCAGTTCCGCCTGCTGGAGCTGTTCATTAAAACCGTCCAGCCGCAGGCTCCGGATATGGACCTCTCGCCGGGGGGGTTCCACCTGTTCGCCCCGCCGCACGCGCCGGTGGAGCGGTACACCGCCCACCTTGACCGCCGAATAAAGCGGCACCTGCTGCCGGATCCTACCGGTGAACCGTGGCAGGATATCCTCCAGTTGTCGGCGGCTCACCGTTCCCGCCACCGGACTTATCTCGCCGTCTATGTCGCCCGTGGTGGAGACCGCGCCGAATCGGGCCGTGGCCCGGTATTCCTTCTCCAGGGGCGCCAGGTAGTCGAACAGCCGCGTGGCCTTGCCCAGGAGCACCAGCAGCAGGCCGGTGGCGAAGGGGTCGAGGGTGCCGCCGTGGCCCACCCTCTTCATGCCGGCCAGACGCCGCACGCGGTCGACCACATCATGCGAGGTTATGCCCGCCGGCTTATCGACCATGAGGACACCGCAGGTTGGAGGCGCTACTGACATGTTATTCCTGTTCATGCTCCTTGAGCAGCTTCTCTATCCTCATGCCCCGCTCGATGCTGTCGTCGTGCAGGAAGGACAGCTGGGGCGTATTCCTCAGGCTCAGCTGGCTGCCGATGAGTGATTGCAGGTATCCGCGGGAGCATTCGAGGCCGGCCAGGGTCTCCTCCAGCTGCTGTTCGTCCCCCATCACACTCACATAGACGCGTGCGTTCTTCAGGTCGGGGGAGGTGTCGACGGATATGACCGTGACAAAACCGATGCGAGGGTCCTTGAGACCGGCCGCCAGCGCTTCACTCAATACTTCGCGGACAGCCTCGTTCACCCGTCTCATTCTCTGGCCGGCCATGTCAATCCCTCTCCATCTTGATTATCTCCTTCTGGACCGTGGACAGCTGGCAGTCCCGGCGTTCAATGAAGCCCACCATCCGGCCCAGCGACTGCTCCAGTTCACTGCAGGAGGAAGAGCTGAGGGATAGAATCAGACGCGTACGCTGCCATAGCTCGTGGTAACCCACCTCGGCGACCGAGGCGCCGAACTTACGGATGAGGTTGGCCTTCAGGCCGCGGAGGAACTGGCGTTTGTCCTTGAGAGAACCGTTCTCCGGGAAATGGATATCCACCGCCAGGATGCCGACGTAGCCGTCAGCCCGGTTTGACCTCTTTCGTCTCGTAGAACTCAAGGACATCGCCCTCTTTTACGTCATTGAAGTCCTCAAGCAGCACACCGCACTCATACCCTTCCTCAACCTCGCGGGTGTCCTCCTTGAAACGTTTCAGTGAGGCCAGCTTGCCCTCGTACACGATGGCGCCCTGGCGTACTATCCGTACCTGGGCGTTGCGCGTCACCTTGCCGCGGGTGACGTAGCAGCCGGCGATGGTGCCCAGCTTGGACGCCTTGAACAGCTGCCGCACTTTGGCCTCGCCCAACTCCTGTTCCACAAATGTCGGTTCCAGCATTCCCAGAAGCGCCGCCTGGATGTCCTCCGTCACCTTGTAGATGACGCTGTAAGTGCGTACATCCACTCCCTCGATATCGGCGATAGTCTTGGCGGCGGTGTTGGGCCGGACGTTGAACCCGAGGATAATAGCCCGGGAGGCGGCTGCCAGCGTTACATCCGATTCGTTGATGGCGCCGACGCCGGTATGGATTATGTTGACCTTGACCTCTTCGTGCTTGATTTGTTTGAGCGCCTCTTCCAGGGCCTCTACCGATCCGGCCACGTCGGCCTTGATGATCAGGTTGAGATCCTTGACCTCGCCCTCCTTGATGCGGGCGAAGACATCGTCCAGGGTGAAGGCGTGCCTCTTGGCCAGGATCTCGGCCTTTGCCCGGTCGGCCCGGCGCTGGGCCAGCACCCGCGCGTGCCGCTCGTCCTCGACCACCCGGCAGTACTCGCCGGCCTGGGGGATGGAGCCGAAGCCGAGTATCTCCACGGGTACGGAGGGCTCTGCCTCCTTGAGCGTCTTGCCGCGGAAATCCCTCATGGCCTTGATCTTGCCTGACGCCTCACCGGCGACGATGGCGTCGCCCACGTGCATGGTGCCCCGGTTGATGAGTACGGTAGCCACTACACCACGGCCCGGGTCCACTTTGGACTCGATGACCACACCACTGGCCATGGTGTTGGGGTTGGCCTTGAGCTCCTGGACCTCGGCTACCAGGAGGATCGTTTCCAGCAGATCGTCCAGGCCGATCTTCTGCTTGGCACTAACGTCGGTGAAGATGGTGTCGCCTCCCCATT
>CAJVWY010000060.1 GCA_913009925.1 uncultured bacterium | reverse complement strand
CGGGCGCCAGCATCGCTATCAGCTCCGCCAGGTTCTCGCCGGCCTGGGTGGTCTGTACCACCACCCCCACCTTTCCCTTGATCAGCCCCTTCTCCAGGGCCTGGGCCAGTTCCCCGGCATTCTCCAGCACCATGGCTTTCTTACCGGCATGCGCTGTCAGCGCCACCACCTCGGGATGATCGTGTTCTCCCAGAATAAGAGGCTGGTACTTCTTGGCGCAAAGCAGCGCGGCCTTCTCCTGCGCCACCTTGACGTAGGGGCAGGTGGCATCGACCAGGTTGATGCCCCGGTCTTCGATATCGCTGATGACCCCGGGAGGTACTCCATGCGTACGCAGGATGATGGTGCCGCTTTCAACTTCACCTGGGTCTTCAACCGGCGATATGCCCACTTCCGCCAGCTTTCTCACCACGCCGGGGTTATGGATGATGGGGCCCATGGTGTGGATGGGTCCATCGGCCCCCGCCGCCTCCTGGGCCATCTCCAGCGCCCGCTGGACACCGTAGCAATAGCCGCCGCGTTCGGCGATCATTATCTTCAGGAGGGATCACCTCCATAGCGGTATAGCACAATGATTGTAACGATGCTCATGACATTGCCTATTATAGTGGACAATCCGACCATCTGAAGCTGAACCGCCTATCCCAAATGCCGCCGGGGATGCCGCCCGTAGCGTTCAGGGACGCCGGGGTGAGCGGCGGAGTGTTTGGCGAGCGACGGCGGAGCCGGAGTGAGCAAGTGAAGCCGGTCGCCCCGGCGTCCCCCCAACCCTACAGCGCCGCGATCGCCTCCATGATGCGCCGGCTGGCCTCGTGGGCGGCGCGGCCGCGCGACATCTTCGGCATGTCCAGGTCCACCGGCGGGCCCACCGTCACGGAGATGTGTGGCCAGCGGAAGCGGCCGCCCCGGAGGATGTTCTCGTGACCCCGGATCCGCACCGGTATCACCGGTATCCCCGGCTCCAGCGCCATCAGGCCTACGCCCGCCTGCGCCTCGCCCAGGCAGCCGTCCCGCTGCCTGGTGCCCTCGGGAAACATGCCTACGATCCACCCTTCCCTGAGGAGCTCCCTGGCGTAGCGGATGGCCTCGCGGTCCGACTCACCCCGGCGCACGGGAAAGGAGCCCAGCTTGGTGAACAGCCAGCCGAGCCCGGGGATCCTCCAAAGCTCGGCCTTCGCCATCCAGCGGATCTGTCCGCTGAAGGCGATGCCCACAAGGCAGGGGTCCAGATTGCTGGCATGATTGGAGGCGATTAGCGCCGGGCCCCGGCGGGGCCAGTTCTCCGCACCGAATACCTGGAAGTGGTAGAGCAGGGTCAGCGGTGTGGTAAGGAGGATCCTGGTTATGGCGTATACGAAGCTGGACATGATGATGTCCCTAGCCGGGAACACCCACCCTTTCGGCGATCTCCGTTATCCTCTCCACCACTTCCCCAATATCCAGGTCGGTGGTATCGACCACCACGGCGTCGGCGGCGGCCTTCAAAGGAGCGACCAGGCGGTTGGAATCGAAATCGTCGCGCGCGACGATATCCTGCTCCATGCGCTTCTGGGACACCCGCACGCCCTTCTTCTCCACCTCCAGGCGCCGGCGGCGTGCCCGCTCGGCGACCGAGGCGGTCAGGTAGATCTTCAGCTCCGCGCCGGGGCAGACCACCGTGCCGATATCGCGTCCATCCACCACGGCGTTCCCCATGTCCATACACTGGCGTTGTTTCTCCACCATTATCGCCCGCACCTCCGGGTGAGCGGATACCTCCGACACGCTGGACGTGACCTCGGGCGTGCGTATCGATTCCGTCACCTCCCGGCACCCGGCGAATACCCTGGGTACGCCTGCCGGCCCGGGCTGGAAACTTATCTCGGCGTTGCGCGCCAGGAAGCCCAGCTCTTCGCCATCGTCCAGCGATATCCCCTGTTCCAGCGCCAGGAGGGTGACCGCCCGATACATGGCTCCCGTGTCCAGGTAGGTCCAGCCGAAACGGTCCGCCAGCAGGCGAGCGATGGTGCTCTTCCCGGCTCCCGCCGGACCGTCGATGGCCACGATCATTTCCCTGCCCCCCTCTCCAGCAGACTGGAGACCGCCCCGTCAAAACCGGGGAAAGACACTGAGACCGACTCAAAGCCGGATACTGATACTCCGGAGCGCGACGCCAGCCCGGCGATGGCGCCCAGCATGGCCATGCGGTGGTCGCCGGCGGCGGCGAATTCTCCCCCGTCGATACCCGTGCCGCCCCTGACCACGAAACCGTCCCGCCGCGCTTCGATATCCGCCCCCACCGCCTTCATGTTGGCCACCAGGCCGGCGATACGGTCCGATTCCTTTACCCTCAACTCACCGGCGCCGCTCACCTCGGTGCGGCCCTCGGCGAAAGCACCCGCCAGGGCCAGTAACGGCAACTCATCAATGGCGCGCCCCGATATGGAACCGTTCACCGAGACACCCCTGAGCTCCGCCGTCCTCACGGTCAGGTCCGCCACCGGTTCGCCGGAGAGAAACCTTTCGTTCTCCCTGGTGATATGGGCGCCCATCTCCAGCAGGATGTCGAGCAGGCCGGTCCTGGTGGGGTTCAGGCCCACGCCCGGCAGCTTCACTTCCGACCCCGGCACGATACTGGCCGCGACCAGCAGGAAGGCCGCTGACGAGAAATCCGCGGCCACCTCCAGCTGTTCCAGGTGCAGCGCTTCCACCGGATGGACGACCGTGCGCAATCCTTCCCTCTCTATCCTGGCGCCGGCATTGGCGAGCATTATCTCCGTATGGTCGCGGCACTGGACCGGCTCGGATACGGAGGTGGGGCCGTCGGCATAAAGTCCGGCCAGCAGTATCGCGGATTTCACCTGGGCGCTGGCGACCGGCATGTGGTAATCAATATGGCGGACATCGCCACCGCTTACGGTTAGCGGCGCGTAGCGGTCCCCGCGCGCTTCCACGTCCACTCCCATGCGGCGCAGGGGTTCCACCACCCTGTCCATGGGCCGGCGGCGGATGCTCTCGTCTCCGTCCAGGATGAACCGGCCCCGCTGGCCGGCCAGGACGCCCGGCAGCAGGCGTATGGTGGTGCCCGAGTTACCCACGTCGATGGGCGCCTCCGGCTGCTTCAACCCCCTGAGGCCGGCGCCGCCGACCCTGAGGACACCGTCCGTGCCTTTATCAACGGATACACCGCAGGCCTGGACCGCCGCCAGCGTTGCCCGGGTATCGGCGGCATCGAGAAAATTGACGATCCTGACGGGCCCGTCACACACCGACGCGATGATCGCGGCCCGATGGGATATGGACTTGTCCGCCGGCAGGCGCAGGCTCCCCTTAAGACCTCCCGCAGGCGCAAACCGCACTGTGGTCCGACCGCTGCCAGCCAAAGCTAACCCGCCTCAGCGTTGGAGTAGGGAACCGCCACGGCGTCGTAGCCCAGCTCCTTGAGCACAGATACGGCCCTTTCCGCGGTCTCGCTGCCTGATACGACCAGGGAAAGCACTCCCCCCTGCTCGACGCTGATACGGTGAAACACCAGGTCGTCGACGTTGATGCCGGTGTTGCCCAAAGCCACCGTGACCTGGCTGAGGACACCGGGACGGTCAGGTACGGGCACCTTGACCACGAACAGGTCCGAGGGGGCCAGGTGCTCGGCCTCCAGCATGCGGTTATGTTTATCTGCAGCTTCGGTGATCATGGCCGCCAGAAACTCCTCGTCCCCCTCATCCAAAGCCGCCGTTATCCTGGCGATGCCTTCGCTGTGCTCCTTCAGCACCTCCGCCAGCCAGCGGCGGTTCTCCATAAAGATGTCGGTCCAGACCCGGGGGTTGCTGCCGGCCACGCGGGTCATGTCGCGGAAGCTGGGACCGGCGGATAGAAGCGCCTCGCGACCGTCAAGGTTGGCGCTGCCCACCTGGTTGACCGCAGAGTTGGCGAGCACATGCGGCATATGACTTACCAGCGCCATGATGCGGTCATGGGCGTCCGGGTCGATGGCGTTGGGCTTGGCCCCGATGCCGTTGATCAGGCCGTGGAGCCGCTCGTAATTGGAGGGTTCCACACCCTCGCCCATCGTCAGGAAGTAGGTGGCGTTGACGAACAGGTCTCCGCGGGCATTGGTGACGCCGGCAGTCTCGGAGCCGCAGACCGGATGGCCGCCGATGAAACGCTTCTCCTCAGCCGGCTTCAGCGCCTTCATCAGGCTGGACTTGGTACTACCCATGTCGGTGATGATACATTCGGGCCCGGATGCCGCGTAAACCCTGCGGGCTACTTCCAGGATGGTTCGTACCGGGGTTGCGATGAAGCATATATCCGCCTCGGCGACCGCCTCTTCGATACTGGCGGCCTGTTCGTTGATGGCACCGATATCCAGCGCCTGCTGGAGGGTGCGGCCGCTGCGGCTGTAGCCGACGACACGCTGCACCCCCAGGCGTTCCCGGACCGCCAGGCCCATGGAGCCGCCCATCAGGCCTACGCCGATGATGGCTATTGTCATGTCCGGATAATCAGGCATGGCCGTTGGCAGATATCGGTATTTTCAGGAGACGGACCTGCCGGTCATCTCCACATAGCGGCGGACTTCCTTGGCGTACTCCCGGAAATCATCGGACGGCAGTGACTGGGAGCCGTCGCATAACGCCTGTTCCGGATCGGGATGGGTCTCCACCAGCAGCCCATCGGCGCCGGCGACGATGGATGCCAGCGACAGCGGCCGGATGAGGTCACGCTTGCCGGCGGCATGACTGGGGTCCACCATCACCGGCAGGTGGCTGAGCTTCTTTATCACGGGTATGGCGGAGATGTCCAGAGTGAACCTGGTCGAGGTCTCGAAGGTCCTGATGCCGCGCTCACAGAGGACCACCTGGGAGTTGCCCTCCTTAAGCACATATTCCGCGGCCATCAGCAGCTCTTCGACGGTGGCGCTCATGCCTCTCTTGATCAGCACCGGCCGTTCCACCTTGCCCACCTCGGACAGCAGCTGGAAGTTCTGCATGTTGCGCGTACCGATCTGGATGATATCCGCGTACTTGAGCACCGTCTCCACATCGCGGGGATCCATCAGCTCCGTCACGATCGGCAGGCCGGTTTCCTCGCGGGCGGCTGCCATGATCTTCAGGCCGTCTTCCCCCAGCCCCTGGAAACTGTAGGGTGAGGTGCGCGGCTTGTACGCGCCGCCGCGGAGCATGGAAGCGCCGGCGTCCCGCGCCTGGCGGGCGGCTCTCAGGTACTGGTCCTCGCTCTCCACGGAGCAGGGCCCGGCCACCAGGGCGAAGTTGCTGCCTCCCAGCTTGCGACCATCGGTGCTGATGATCGTGTCGTCCGGGTGGGTCTCGCGGCTGGCCAGCTTGTAAGGCTTGAGGATGGGCAGGATCTTGTCTACGCCGGACATGGCGTCCAGGGGCAGGGACGCAATCTGCTCCCTGTCGCCGATGGCGCCGATAATGGTCACGAAGGCGCCCGGGGATACATGTCCCTTGGCGCCCACGCTCTCCAGGCGTTCGACTACATGTCTGATCTGCTCTTCATCCGCGTCAGGTTTCATTACTATCATCATCGTGGTCTGTCCTCCGCCGGTGGCTGCAACGTCATGAACTGCCTGCGCTTGCGGGCGCCGTTTAAGGAGTACATTCTAACATTACGCAACCTGGAAGGAAAAAAGCGGCGGCCGGCGCCGATACACGCCGGCAGTGGCGGCCGACCGGATGAGAGAACGGGCCTTGGCCCGGCCCATAGCGAAGCCCCAAGAAACCTTCCGACTCCGGTCCCGACCTTTTTGAGTTATTCCCTCAATTGCGGCGGTTACTCCCGCTGCTTTAGGCCGTTTCCTTCTTCTACTTCGTCTTCCGACTTCTTGGGGCCTTTTCCATCTCTCCTTTATCTTGGAGAGATGTAAATCAAGTGTACCCCCATCTGGAAAATAATAAACATGAAAATCCAAACCACCCGGCACTCAGCTTCGCCTGACCCTGCCGGGTGGTTCACATTGTGCAGACGCTAAGCGCCTTTCATGTTACCGGTGTCCCTCTGTTCCGCTGTCAGAGGTGGCATCCTGGCTTCCAGCCGTTCCTTCATTGTCGCACCCGGTACACTGTTCTGACCTTGCCGGCATGTTGTCCGGCTGACCATGGTCTTCCATCCCGAGGGCTTCATCAGCAGGCGACTGCTCCATCTCGACGCCGTTGACGTCATCATGCCGTGCCTCTTCCTCGACCGCCAGGCCGTGGTTCTCGATCTCCTTGCCGTTCGGCAACGTCATGGTATCGGTGGCATCTTCATCTTCAGCCACCTGAGACACCTCTTCGCCTTGATTGCCGTACTGGTCGGAGGCGGCGTTGTTCCCGTCACCGGTGGGACCGCTGTCCGGACCCTGGATGCCGACCATGGCAGCCACGCCATTCACCGCCTCCGGCAGCTGACCCGTGGCCGCCAAAGCCACGCCCGTGCTTCCCATAAGCAGGCCGACCACCATAACAACTATCTTCGTCTTTAGCAACATCTGCTTGCACCCCTTTCGTTTGTGCCTGTTGGTTGCCGTTCACAGGTATAGCGAACCAGGCCGGGAAAAAGATGCTGTCGTGACTCACATGAAGCCCACAGGTTATCTGCCGATTAATATAGAACGGCTACCACCGTATCTTAATATCTTCCCCATTCGCTGGATATAACAGGAGAACGAATTGACTGAGAAGCGCAAGCTGGCCAAGTTGGTCAAGCGGGTTCAGAAAGGGGACTCGGATGCCTTTGGTCAAATATACGACAGGTACTACGACCCCATCTATGCCTATGTGCTGCATCAGGTCGGCTCCCGGGCCGATGCCGAGGATATCACCGCCGGGGTCTTTCTGGACGCGCTGGAAAGGATCGAAAGATTCTCCTGGCGGGGCGCCGGCTTCGAGGCATGGTTATTCCGCATCGCCCGCCATGACGTTCTCGATCACTTCCGCTGGCATCGGCGCCGCATGCACGCCGAGATCGGAAGAGCGTCGTGTAGGGAAAGAGTGTAGATCTCGGGGGTCGCCGGATCCTTAAAAAAAAAAAGCCCACTACCTCACCTCTGCTCTCCCCACCACCTTCCACAACCTCCCTCGC
>CAJVWY010000059.1 GCA_913009925.1 uncultured bacterium | reverse complement strand
AGCGTAGCTAACGCGCTACACTCCTCTGCCGCAGCACACCCCGAGCGCCACATGTTCGTGTTTTTTTTAATGATACGGCGACCACCGAGATCTACACTCTTTCCCTACACGACGCTCTTCCGATCTCGTGCCGGATCACATTGGAGGCAGCTTCCGACAGCGCGACCTTGAGGTCGGAGATGCTGTCATCAGGGAAGCCGGTATCCTTGGCGATAGCGGCGACAGCCAGTCTGATCATCGACAGATACTCGGCCTTGGCCGGAACCACCAGGCTCATCAGATGAAATTGCATATCTTCCATGTTTTTCAAGTCTGAAAAGGCTCCCGCGATATCGGCGTCACCAGTTCATGTCTCAGTATCTGCAACGCCCGTCGAAGCAGGCGCGATACATGCATTTGGGATATTCCAAGCCGGTCAGCGATCTCGGTCTGGCTCAGGCCCTCTATGAACCGAAGGTAGAGCAGATTCTGCTCCCTGGCTTCCAGATTGGACATGGCTCCAGCCAAGCTCAAACGTTCATCAAGCATGCTGAGCTCCTTGTCTTCATCGCCGAGCACATCCAGGAGTGACAGGTCCCCACTATCCTTTGCCATATCCAGGGAGGCCACCGCGGCCGTTTCCACGCTTTCCAGGCCCTCGATGACGTCCTCTTCACTTATACCCGTTATACCGGCAATCTCACTTATATTTGGCGAACGGCCACATTCCTGTGAGAACTTCTGGATGGCGGCATTGAGAGTATAACTGCGCTCGCGCAGTCCCCGGGGGAGACGGATGGTCGAGGTGCGGTCGCGGAAATAACGTTTCAGCTCACCCACGATGGTGGGAACGGCGTAGGTGGAGAACTGGACGTTTCGATCAGGGTCAAACCGGTCTATGGCCTTGAGCAGGCCGATGGAGGCGACCTGTATCAGGTCATCCTGGGGCTCGCCGCGGTTGGCGAAACGGCGCGCCAGCGAACGAACCAGGTCCATATGAGCGTCCACCAGGACGCTCTTGGTTTTGGCATCCCGGGTCTCCTGATAGTCCCTGAAAAGGGATTGTATCTTCTCTCTTTTAGGAGAGTTTTTAGGTTTGCGAGGCAAGCCGGAGTCAGGTTGAAAGGTATTTGACCATAAGGATATTATAGCCGCCTTCGGGGTTCGGCGATTCGCACAGGTCATCGGTGATGCTGTCGATGACGAACCGGCTGTAGCGGTTCACCTTGCTGGAGTCGTCGGACAGGTCCAGGGGGACCCCTTCGGCAGTGACCTCCAGGCGGTCGGAGAGAACGCTGTAGCGGATACGGAATCTGGAGTCTTCATCGACGGCGGCGATGACGAAGCGAAACAGTTCCTCCAGAGCCGTATTCAGGTCATCCGCCTGGTCGAGGTTGAGACCCACCCGGTTGGACAGGGCGGTAGTCACCAGTCGGAAAACCTGGATCATATCCTCATCCGGCTGGATGCGGATGCAGACACTGTCTGCCAATTGTTCGGTCATCAAAAACCTCCTCCAGGTTGCGTTGCGGCCAGTCTAATATACCCCGAATTGAAATATTCAAAATGACTTGCCGGAAAGCGTCCTCCTGGGAATAAGGGTAGAATATCCTATGGATAAATGAAAGGAAGTAAATGGAAGCAGGCGGTAAAAGAAAGCGCGAGAAATGCAGACTCAAGGAAACCGGCAATATCAATGCATGGTGTACCAGGGAGAAATGCATCTTCTGGCGCCTGGCGCAGGCGCAGGATGTATATATCAGCAACGAAACCGGATGCGGGCTGCAGTACTTCGATATCCTGGACAAGGTAGATCCGGAACTTGCCCGGTGGCTTATCGAAACCAAGGAAAAGCTGGAGAACAGCGATCCTTTTGAGGAAAAAGCAAGGATAAATTTCAGATACAGAGAAGATTAAAACATCTGCATTTGTTTATGTAAAAGCGGTCAAGGGTAGCATATAGGCAGGAACGGCGCTTAACTCTTGGTAGGAGCCATGACCTTGAGTGGTAGGACCATAGGCTTGTATCTGACGCCGGGATATGATTCGGCACTTGTTATCCGGCTGGAAAAAGGGATGCGCAGCCGGGGTGCGAAGGTGGTTCTCGTCGGCTACGGCGAT
Source organism: uncultured bacterium (assembly GCA_913009925.1). Classification (GTDB taxonomy): domain Bacteria; phylum Actinomycetota; class Thermoleophilia; order BMS3ABIN01; family BMS3ABIN01; genus BMS3ABIN01. The sequence goes on along the minus strand of CAJVWY010000059.1, from coordinate 5,019 downwards.
AGGGAGTCGGTGGATATTCCGGGCGCCGGCGGCTCCGTAAGTATTCCCGCAAGATCCCTCACTGATACCACGGTAGAAGATATGGATGCGCTGGTAATCCCCGCATGTTCTGCCGGCGAGTACAAGACCGCCGACGAAAAGATCCTGACCCTGCTGATCGTTATGCAGAATATCCGCAAGCCGGTGGGCGCCATTGGCAATGCTCCCGTGATGCTGGCGGCTGCAGGACTGCTGGCCGGGCGAAGGGTCACAGGCGCAGAGAGCATTCGGGCCAGAATGGATGATGCCAACGCCGTATTCATCGATCAGGATGTAGTAGTGGACCATAAGCTGGTGACGGCGCGCGCCACCGATGACGTAACCCACTTCCTGGAGGCCATCACCCTGCTGCTGGAGCCGGCGGCGACGCGCAGATAGCCCTTAAAAAAGGTGCGGATTTCTCCGCACCTTTTCAATGTACCGGTGAAGGCTGACGCTATGCTTTGGTGCGGCTTCGCTTAAGGAGTTGCCTGGCGCCTATGATTCCCAGACCACCGGAGACCAGCAGTATTATCATGGCGATACCGGTACTGGGCAGTTCACCTCTGGTAGATGCTCCTGCCAGGCGATTGCCGCAATCCAGGTTGCTGTAAACGGTATTATAATCTTCGAGCACGGACTGATACGAAGAGAGACTGCTCATTACCGAACAGGCCGCGTTAAGCTGGGAGTCGCTGTAGGTTGAAACCCCGGCAACGATAGCGTCATTGTAGATGTCGATGAATGTCTGCGCCGAGATGCCGGCGCTGGCGGCTGCATTCTCCATGGCACCATTGACCGCAGCATACTGATCGCCCTGTGATCCCGAGGGCCAGGTGGCGAGCGCGGTCCCGGTAACCATCATCAGGAGAAGAACCGCCACCATTATCGATACAATATATTTCATACCATCACCCCTTTATCTGATTGGAAAGCGCTTGTTCGCATGTGTCGATGCGTATCTTATAATATTATCATCGTCCATTTCTATAGATAATTGCGTTATCCTTCATGGATTTCTGAAAAAAAACCTGATTGAAAAAACATGACATCATGTTTATGGTTCAGGAAAACCGATGGAAGACGGGAGCAGCAATGGCGGTGAAGATCACCAGGTACGGGACGATGCTGGTGGCGATGATCGCCATCCTGTTAGTGTTCCTTCCCTGGTACTCGCATCATATGCAGCAGCGCTCGTTGAAGCAGGCGGAGATGGGTTTCCAGGCTGAGGCCCTTCATACCGCCGAAAAGGCAGTTACCTACAATCCCCTGTCCGTCGATGCCCTGTTTGTCATCGCCGGCGCCCGGCAGCGACTGGGCCGGGTCCAGGACGCGCGCCGGGCCCTGGTGCGGGCGACGGAGCTGGAGCCTCAAAACTATGAGACCTGGAAACAGCTGGCTGTTTACGAGAGGGATTACTGGGACGAGCCGGAGCTGGCGCGACAGCATTTCCAGCGGGCGGTCAGCCTCAATCCCCATGACAAACAACTGTGTATGGAGGCCGGCCTGGAAGCGGAGTGCTAGCTGTCCGCTTGCTGGTCCTCGGGAGAGGACCAGGAATAATTCATATCACCGGCCACGTGCCGATGACGGGCGCCGGCGTCGCCGGCCGAGCCATCGTCCGCGGCGGCAGTGGCCGCCAGCGATCCAACCTGGCGCATGTCGAAGGGGTGGTATGAAGGTATCCACTGCTCCAGGGCGCCGCGGATGGAATCGTTGTCCATCCTTTCAGCGTACAGGCACAGGGTCGGCAGCATGTCGAGCACGGGCTGCATGGCGCCCACGGGATACTGGACCCGGTAGATCATGGGATGGTCCGAATCCATGCGCGTCTCATACTTGTCCACCAGCTGTTCGTGTATCTTCTCTCCCGGTCTGAGCCCGGTAAAAACGATCTCCACAGATTCCGGCGGGTTCATCAACTCGATCATCTGATTAGCCAGGTCGACGACGCGGACCGGTTTGCCCATTTCCAGGGCATAGACAACGTTACCGTCTTCAAAGGCAGCCGCCTGCAGCACCAGGTCCACCGCCTCGGAGATGAGCATGAAATAGCGGCTCATCTCCGGATGGGTGACGGTGACCGGTCCACCCTCCTGGATCTGTCGCCTGAAAATGGGGATGACACTGCCACGGCTGCCCAGCACATTGCCGAAGCGGACCGAGCAGTACTTGGTTTCATGGTGCAGCTTACCCAGGTCGCTGACGATTCGTTCCGAAAGATTCTTGGTCGCCCCCATGATATTGGCCGGTTCCACTGCCTTGTCGGTGGAGATGTTAACGAAGCACCTGGAGCCATGCTCGCCGGCAGCCTGGGCGATATTGTACGTGCCCTTGATATTGTTGAGGATAGCCTCATCGGGATGGAGCTCCATCAGCGGCACATGCTTGTAGGCGGCGGCATGGAACACCAGACCGGGGCGGTGCTTGCTGAAGATTGAATCCAGTTTCTCCTCGTTCCTGATATCAGTCACGTAGAGGTCGTGTCCCTGGAAGTACATCTGGCTGAGCTTCTCGTGGATGTTGTAAAGCGCCGATTCATCCTGGTCCACCAGCACCAGGCGCCGCGGGCCGTGCTGACATATCTGCAGCACCAGCTCGGAACCGATGGAGCCGCCGGCGCCCGAGATGAGGACGGTCTCGCCGCTGATGAACCTGCTTATCTGGGTATAATCGGTTTTGACCGGTTGGCGGCCAAGCACGTCTTCTATCTCCACTTCACGGATATCACTGACGCCCACCCTGCCCAGCTGCGTACTCTGCAGCGGCCTCAGGGTCTTCACCGGCAGGCCGGTAGCGGCGCAGTGGCGCCAGATGCGCTGGAAGTCCTCCAGGCTGGCGCTGGGTATGGCGATGAGGATCTCGTCGACGGACTTGTCGCGGACTATCTCGCAGATACGGTCCGTGGGCGTGCAGATGGGGACGCCGTGTATCTCCTGCCCCTGGAGGCTGGTATCATCGTCGACCAGGGCCACCACGTCCATGGCGGAGCGGCGTTCCTTCTGGATACTCCTGACGATCATCTCGCTGGCCTCGCCGGCGCCGATTACCAGAAGATGCATGGTGGCGGTGACTTCACGCAGCGAGCGTTCATAGAATACCCGCGGATAGAAACGGACGCCCGAGGTGAGGATGAAGACGATGGCGCCGCCGATCGGCACCATCGCCAGTACATGTACACGCGATGAAGGCATAACCAGCAGGCCGGCGCCCAACAGCAGGACGACAGCGACAACCGATGCTTTGACTATCTTGATTCCCTGGTTGATACCGGCATAGCGGCCGATGCCCCGGTACAGGCCGAAGCGGGAATTGACCACCAGGTGCACGGTGATGGCGATGGGCAGGAATATCAGCAGCTCGTTATAATACTGCAGCGGTGCCCAGCGGGAGAACAGGACGAGGGAGGCGAGGGTATAGGCATTGGCGACGATGCAGGCGTCGACGAATATCGATAGGTACTGGCGCTTGATTGGTAATAACGATGGCATGATTGCTTTCATTTTCTATTAAGGCCGGACAGTTACCTGCTCAGATAAAGCTATTTAATCAAATTCCCGACAGGAACGGGATAGACCGCGCAAGATCCCCGCGGAAACCCAGAACATCATGAAGACCGGCCACCAGTTCAGGGCATCGAAGGTAACCGAAGTCAATAACAGACTGATTATGCTCAGCAGGGCCGCCAGAGCCCATGGGCGTCCAGATGAACGATTCACGACAGTCGATACCCCTTTTACTACAATCAGCAGAAGCAATGATGCCCATAAAAACAGGCCTATCATACCCTCTTCCAGAAAGATGTCCAGGTAATAATTATCGACAGGAAAGGATACATAGGAAATACCCTGGGCAAGAAGCGATTCCCTGTACAGTTCGAAAATAGTCTGGGAGCCGCGCCTGAAGCCGACGCCGGTGACGGGGCTATTACTGATCTCATAGATCGTGTCAGACCATCTGGAGGCCCTGATGTCATAGCTCATCGAGCTGCGCGCAAGCTCTTCACTTCTAACGGTATAACAATAAAAACCCGTTGACAGCAGAACGATCAGTGACAGGCCGGCGATCACCAGGACCTTCTTTTTTTGTTTCAAACCTATGATCAGGATCATGCCAGTTATCATGAAGTCCGCGGTGAGCCAGCTGCCCTTGGAGAAAGTCAGCAACACCGCCATAGCCGCCAACAGGGTTGCCAAACCACCGAACTGCCGCTGGACAGGCAAGCGGCCACGCAGGAGCAGGGCGATGGAGAACGGCGCGGTCTGTAAAAGGAATGCACCGGTTACAATCGGATGGGATAAAGTGGAAGTGACACGGTAGACTCCGGTTGGGTGCCGGGGAAAAAAATCGGGAAAAATCAGGTTCCGCTGGAAGATGAATTCAACCAACGCATAACAGGATATAAGGAATGATATGCCGACGATGGCCATTAACAGATATTCAAGGTTTCGCTGGCTCCGTGTAGAAAGTGATGTCACGTAATAAAGGAAAAAGGCGAAGCAGACAAAGGTCATCAACGCCAGGCTTGTTTCGTTCCTGATGATGAGATAGCCATAGAAGATCAGCAACAGTCCGTCGAACAGGCTGAATTCGAACTGCTCTCGCCTGGAAACCAGATAGGGAATTCCCAGGAGAGCCGCCACGGGCAGCAGGAGAACCAGCAGCAGCGGCGTGTTTCTTATAAGCAGAAGCTGTGTGGGAATCAAAGAGGCGGTAGCGATAACGGCGATGACCGTTCCCAGGGCTGCTTTTTCCCACAAATCCGTGCCGCCGTTGGCGCAGGCATCTTTTCCCAGCATGGAAGATCTCTTATAAATGATGATGTCCGTTCGATTAATGATAAAACCAGGGATGAGACTAATATAAAAAAGGTCTTCTTGAAACAATGATTCCAGAACACAGGGATAAACAACAGGTAAATCTGACCAGCGGCAGCCTGCTGGCGCGCAATACCATTTGGAACCTTGCAGGGCAGGTGGCGCCGCTGCTGGCCGCCCTGGT
>CAJVWY010000058.1 GCA_913009925.1 uncultured bacterium | reverse complement strand
ACGGTGGATCTGGCGGTCGACCCCTTCGGCGATTTGAATGGTGTTTCTGAAGACGCAAGCAATCCGGGTCAGATCAGCCTGGGCGGTTGGGCCATCGACCCCAACACCACCGGCCCCATCCAGGTACATGTGTACGTGAACGGCCAGTGGGGCGGCGCCTTTACTGCTGACGCCACCAGGACCGACGTGGGCAGCGCCTTCCCGGGCTACGGCGACAACCACGGCTTCAGCGACACGGTGGCCGCCAACGCCGCCAGCAACACGGTCTGCGCCTATGGCATCAACCAGGGTCCGGGAGGTAACGTGCCGCTGGGGTGCAAGACGGTAAATGTGGCGGTCGACCCCTTCGGCAGCCTGGACGGTGTCTCGGTGGACGGGGCCACGGGCAAGATCAACGTGGGCGGCTGGGCCATCGACCCCAACGCCGGCAGCGGCGCCATCGACGTGCACCTCTACGTCAACGGCCAGTTCAAGGGACCGCTGACCGCTAACGGCGACCGTCCCGATATCGGCACCGCCTTTGGCTACGGCCCCAATCACGGCTACAGCGGCCAGGTGGACAACGCGGGCACGGGCCAGAACACCGTCTGCGCCTACGGCATCAACCAGCCAGGCAGTGCGGGCGGCAACGTGCTGCTGGGCTGCAGGGTGGTCAATGTACCTACTGGCAATCCCTTCGGCAGCCTGGACGGCGTCTCGGTGGACGGGGCTACCGGCAAGATCAACGTGGGCGGCTGGGCCATCGACCCCAACGCCGGCAGCGGCGCCATCGACGTGCACTTCTACGTCAACGGCCAGTTCAAGGGACCGCTGATCGCCGACGGTGACCGTCCCGACATCGGTGCCGCCTTCGGCTACGGTCCCAATCACGGCTTCAGCGGCAAGGTAGATGCTGCGGCCTTCGGCAACAACACCGTCTGCGCCTATGGCATCAACCAGCCAGGCAGTCCGGGCGGCAACGTGCTGTTGGGCTGTAAGGCTGTCAGTGTGACCATCAACCCCTTCGGCAGCCTGGACGGCGTCTCGCTGGATAGCGGTACGGGCAAGATCAACGTAAGCGGCTGGGCGCTGGACCTGGATGCCGGCATGAGCCCTATCAACGTGGATATCTACGTGAACGATGTGAAGGCGGGTAGTGTTACCGCCGATATCGCGCGTCCCGATATCGCCGCCGCCTTTGGCTACGGTCCCAATCACGGCTTCAGCGGTCAGGTGAATGACGCGGGTACGGGTGACAACAAGGTGTGCGTCTATGGCATCAACGTCGGCAACGGCGGCGACTTCCTCCTGGGCTGCAAGGTGATAGCCGTTACCTGATGGAGCCTCGTCAGCTGTCAGTGGATTCGCTTGCGGCCTGTTCGAGCATATTACGGACACAGGGTGGTTGCCGTTGGAACAGGGCCAGGGTTTGGCTGTCCGGCTCGCGGCCGGCGGCGGGCTTGCCGCTCTTCATTCCGTAGAGGGCAGTGAGCACTCTCCGGTGCTCATCGTCGCCCCCGAGTCGCAGCAGTCGCTGGTATGCGCTGATGAGGGAGTCCAGGCAACGGTCTGGCCGGTAGACCACTGTATCGAAGAAAGCTTCTTCCCCCTCGGCCATGCGGAACATCACGCTGTCCGGGACTTTCCGTCCCGACCGAAGGCGGCGCCTTTCTTTCAGCAATCGTGGCAGGGCTCCCAGGTAGCCGGTGATCACCTTTATATTGGCGCGGACGAACCGCCGCCGAATGATAGTGCGGGCGAGCAACCGTAAGCACCGGGAACTGGCGATCCTGGCAGTCCGCACCCGGCTTTCAAAGTTGCGCGTGACCATCACAAGTGTATTCAGTTCGATGAGGTAGTACTTGAACTCCAGGGACTCGTGACGGGTTACGCCGGAGTGCTGGTGCATAACCACGGCCTCGGGTACGGTGATGAAGCGGTAACCACGGCTGAGAGCGCGGGCGCACCAGTCGGAATCCTCGAAGTAGAGGAAATAGTTCTCATACAGTCTTCCCACCTCGTCCGCTTCAAACAATGACCTTCTGAGCAGGGCGGCGCCGAAGCACACGCCGGCTGTTTCTTCGCTGATGTCATACTGACCCAGGTCGCACTGGCCGATACCGCGGTTAAAAGGGTCGCCGGAAGGCGGCACTACTATGCCTACAGCGTCGATGATGCCCGGGTGCGAGCTGGACATCATCTTGGGGGCGACGCCGGCGCAGTCATCGCCGGCAGTCTCAAGGGCGCTGACCATGGTCTCCAGTGCGCCCCCGGTCAGGACAGCATCGGTATTCAGCATCAACACATAGGGCGCGGCGGCGGACCGGAGTCCTTTATTGACTGCGCCGGCGAAACCCAGATTATCTTCCTGTTCGATGACCCGGACCCGCGGGTAATGGGTACGCACGCGTCCGGTGACGCCGTCTCCCGAGGCATTGTCCACCAGGATAATCGAACAGCTGATATCGCCATGGTTATGGATAATGGATTCCAGGCAGTCGCTGAGCATCTTCCAGGGTGAGCGGTAATTGACCATAATGCAATCCACCGAGATGCCGTTATGCCGTTGTTCTGCTTCTTTCATCATCTCCGGAAGGGTTGGATGGCAGTTGCGGCCAAATCATACAGCAGACGGAGAGTATATAAAAAAGGATAGCGTAACGCGCTGCCGTTTCACCGTGCTTTCCCATAGTCTGCGCATTCATTGTAAGATACATGACAAAGTCAATGTCGATGGGGGTTGGATGACCTCTGGACCTTAGGTCAAAACTAATAATCAGTGATGATGGCGGCGGCCAGGAGTACTCGGATGGCGATGAACTGGAAAACCGGGTGCTGGAAATGGTCAGGAGCGATGACGCACCCGCCAGGATTGAACGGGTCATGGCCTCCGGCCCGTTCTGGCCCATGCTGTATCATTTCTCGCCCATACGCGAGAACCTGCTGAACTGGTATCCTTTCAGAAACGGCGCCAGCCTGCTGGAGGTCGGTTCCGGCATGGGAGCCCTTACAGGCCTTTTCTGCAGGAGGGTGGCGAGGGTCACCGCCGTGGAGCTTACCGCGCGCCGTGCCACCATTACCGCTTACCGGAATCACGAGCATGAGAACCTGACAGCCATCGCCGGCAATATCGATGACATCGAGCTCGACGGTGCTTACGATTACGTGACGTCCATCGGTGTGCTGGAATATGCCGGCAGGTACGAGGACGCGGATGACCCGTACCACGCTTTCCTGGAAAGACTCAGGTCGCTGCTGAGCCCGGGCGGGACCCTTATCCTGGCAATTGAGAACAGGTTCGGGCTCAAGTACTGGTCGGGGGCGCGTGAGGACCACAGCGGCGAGCCCTACCAGTCGCTGGAAGGATATTACGGCCGGGACGGGATTCAGACCTTCGGCCGGAGCGGGCTGGAATCCCTGCTGCAACGGGCCGGCTTTGAAAGTATGGATTTCTTCTATCCCGTCCCCGACTTCAAGCTGCCCCAGGAGATATTTTCGGACACCTATCTGCCCACGCTCAATCACAATATCAGGCCTGGTATTTATCCCTACGCCGACCACAGCCAGCCGCGGGAGCACCTGTTCAACGAACGGCTCGTCAGCGACTCCATCGTGGCCGAGGGGGTCTTCCCCTTCTTCGCCAATTCCTTCCTCGTCTTCGCCACCCCGCCGTCATGATTGCATATATACGGCATAACAGCTCCAGGAAGAAGGAGTTCCAGCTACTCACAACGATGGTCAGGGAGGGCGATGAGCTCCATGTGATGAAGCGGGAGAATTGGCCGGAAAGCAAGCCCTTTCTCCGTTCCCTTGTGGATAAATATGAGTACCTGTGTGAGGTCGGCTTGCCGCTCGGGATAGTGGAGCCGATACCGGACGGCGAACATGTCAGGTTTCAATACCTGGAGGGGAAGCCACTGGACATACTGGTCAGCGACGCCGTGAGAAACGCCGACGCGGAGGCGGTAAGAAGGGTCTTCCAGGAATATCGCAGCTTGATCGAACGGATCCCCCGCAGTGAGATGAACCCCATCGACGACGAATTTCAGCGGTTATTCGGCCGGGTCGAAGGGGAGAGCGTCCATGATTGCTTTACCGTTGGCTGCCTCGACCTGATCCTCGAAAATATTTTCATTACGGAGGATGGCTACCAGTTGCTCGACTATGAATGGACCTTCCGCTTTCCCCTGCCCACGGGGCTGGTCTACCTCAGGACGGTATTGAACACATACCTGAAGTACCAGCCATACAAGATAAACGAGTTGCTGCCGGCGGATGTGCTGCTGGAAGATTTCGGCATAGAGAGGGACCGGCTGGACACCTATATCACGATGGAATGGCATTTCCAGAAGGCGGTGAATCAGGGAGTCATGGGGCTGGGGGAATATCTGGACCGCTACCGCGGTATCCTCTTCCACCGCTACGAGCCATACAGCAGCATCAGGAGCCTCGAGGCCGAGCTGCGTGAAGCGGAACACCGGATCGAGAATATCCGCAGGCAGCTGGATACCACCAGGAAAATGCTGCTGGACAGGGACAACGAGATCGCCTTCATGCGGGCCTCGCGTTTCTGGCGCGCCGGTGAACTCTACCACCGGCTGGTGGGATTACCTGCGCGCTGGAGGAAATGAAACCCGGTACGTGTCAATGGAGGACGATGCTATATCCGTAGCGCCGCCGACGCCGGTCAAGAGAAACGCCTTGTCAGGCGCTTTATCAAGCTCTCACTCCGTGCAACTGGTGTTTCGGGAGTCTCTGGCCCAATAGCTTCATTTTTGATTTCAGACTCGATGATTTCCAACATCTCTAATCTTGACTTGTCGATCCCCCTCCCGTTTCTACCCAATGTTATATAAAACTCACACCCTACCGTAGGATAAAAAGCCACCTCCCGGATGGGGATTAATCCAAGGGAGAAAAGGTCGTGGATAATCAGCCTGAAAGAGTGGGGAACAAAGCACCACGCATGAACATCCACATATTTTTTTTCATTCTGTACCTCGTTCATGAATTGTAGTGCTTCATCCAGTGAATGTACCAAGTCATATTCTCCACCAGAGTTTGCGTCCCATCCAATGCTTCCGGCATTCGATACGACATTTAGGTAATATTCTGCCACCGTACCAGGGGTATGTATTTTTTCTCCCCGCAGGCGGCTGTCTATTATCCTGGAAAGCCCGGTAACCGGTCTGTAATGGTCAAAACAATAGCGTTTGTCCGGTACAACAAGAGAGATGACACCATCGTCCTTCAGGATGGTATCGCAATCATTAAGAAAAGCAATGAAATCCGGTGTATGTTCGATAACATGTGAAGCAATGATCCAATCGTAAAACCCTGTCTTCCCGGTTAGCTCCGAGTAACGCTCTCCATGCCAAACAAAATCAACTTCCTCGATATTGTCAAGACTAACGCCATGGTCCCTGTATTTTGAAATCAACTGCTCACGGCTCATATGGTCGATGATATGAACACGGTACCCGTTTTTCTTGGGAGCGATGGGATGATGGCTGGGGCCGATCTCGATGCCGAATCCATCTTTATTGATATGTTGCCTCACCTTTGATTCACGATCCATGGTCGTTAATCCTGGCGTGTCTGAATCTGTTGGTATCTGTCACGATAAACACTTTTTGCCGCCAGCCTGGGAGAACCCAAACCACTCTTTCACCGGGACAGACAGGAACTTATTTCCCGGGAGCCGTTTATTGCTCCTGGCTGGAAAACTTGATGTCTATTCGTTGGAAATCAGATAATCAGGAACCGGGCACTGCCTTACCTGATGGCAGGACGCGGTGGCCTGTTCGATTAACTCTATCATCTCACTATCGGTTTCGACGAGAGCAGGGGTCGAGAAATTTCAACTTTTCGGCGGCCCATGAAAGCCTCTGTGATATCATGCGCAAGATCCACAATCCTGAATATGTTCATCGTTATCTTTAAACTAATCATATTTGTTATCCTGGCTGGCATCCTGCCGTCCCTGTCCCTGGTTTTCTATCTCTCGCGGGACAAGGGCCATATCGATCTGCTTGACAAGCTCATCATGGCGATCCTGGTGTCGCCCCTGGTATTGGTGCTGGTGTCTTTCCTGGAAGAGATCCTGGGTATTCCCCAGAGCCGGTCCGTCATCACGGCCAACCTGGCCGCCCTCGGCCTGATCAACATATTCCTGCTGGTCAGGTATTTTCGCGGCAAGCGGTTTTTCTCACTCAACTTTTCCTGGGACAAGCTGGTTTTTCTGCTGCTGTTCGTCCTTGTGATCCTCTTCAGGGTGCTGCCCACAGAGGCCCTCTCCACACCTCTGCTTCACGATCCGATCGCGCACAGCCAATGGCTGAAGCAGCTCAACCTCAGCCATTTCACCACCAGGCAAAACTGGTACCCGCAGGGTCTCGAGTATTATCTCAACTATATCGCCACCTATTTCGATTTAAGCTATCCGAAGATTGTGTTGACATGGACAAACCTGTTCTCGGCGCTGTTCCCGCTGGCTTTTTTCTATATGGGCATGCTGCTGGTGAGAAAGGCCGGAAAATATTATCTGCTGTATGCCATGGCCCTGTTCACCCTCGCGGCGGTTTCACGGGTTCCTACCAACCTGTACTTTACCGCGGGAAAGAACTCCATGATCTTTGCATTGAGCGCCACTCCCATAATCCTGTATGTGATATATGCATCCAGGAGCAAGCTGGACTACCTGATCGCGACGATGCTCCTCTGTTCCGCTATTGTCATTCATTATCCCACCGGCTTCTCGTTGCTGGTCGTTTATTTCACCATGAGTCTGCTGAAAATGACATCGTGGCGGGAACAGCGGCTCAAGGTGGACATCCAGGCCTTATACAATTTTCTGCCCGGGGTGGCGGCGCTGGTTGCTTTCGGCGTGGTGCTTGCTTACAGGGTACTGCCCATATACAGCACCCATCCGCCGGAAAATGACAAGTCCACCGCTGGTGTTCAGTCATTTATCAACAGTTTCGGCGTGCTCAAGTATGTAACCGACAATTTTTACTTGCGCACAGTGTCACTTCTTGGTACCTTCACCATTGTTCTCTTCATCGCCGCCGTCTCGGTTCTCCTGTTCGCCGCCAACGGGAGCGAGCACAGGAGGTTCACCGGTTACTTCCTGTCCTCATTCGTTGCCCTCTATCTGATCGGCGTGTTTTCCCTTCTCCCGCCCAACAGGGTACAGGGGATCTTCCTCGGTTTTCAGATTCAGTACTTCTTTGTCCTGGTGCCGATAGTCGTCTCCGCGTGGTTCATCGGTTACATCGTCTCCCGGGGAAAACCGGACGCTCTCGTCCATATCCTGGCCGTGTTCATCCTGGCGGCGCTGGTGATCCATTCAGGGGTTAATCAGTACAGGACATACCTGGAAAGGCAGGAAGGGCTGCAAGATCGGAAGAGCACACGTCTGAACTCCAGTCACATTCCTTTATCTCGTATGCCGTCTTCTGCTTGAAAAAAAAAATAAAAAAAATGATAAAAAAGAAATCCGATAATAAATCCGATTACCCTTCATCATCTATACAAGCTTCCTATTAACATCACG
>CAJVWY010000057.1 GCA_913009925.1 uncultured bacterium | reverse complement strand
GGCGTACTGAAGCAATGACAATCGTACGGTATAAAGGAATGTGAGTGGAGGTCAGACGTGTGGTGTTTTTTTTTTTCAAGCAGAAGACGGCATACGAGATAAAGGAATGTGACTGGAGTTCAGACGTGTGCTCTTCCGATCTCAACCTTTTTGCCATGATACACGGCGCCACCCCGGATGAATGCCACCAGGTCGCCGCGGCTCTGTCCGCCAGGGTGGGAGTAGATGAATACCGGCTGCTGTTCAGCACCAGGGAGTTCAAAAAGATCAGCATGAGCTATTTCATGGAGTAGGGCTACAGCGCCGCTACGGCGCGGGAGGGTGTCATGGTAAGAACATCGCTGCTGTTAATGCTGGTCCTGTCCGTTTTCCTGACCGTTTCCGGCTGTGCCCTCACCGGGTCTTCGCCGCCGCCGGTCACGCATGCCACCTCAGACGCCTTCCAGGATTGCCGCGGCTGTCATGAGAAGGGCACCCAAGGGGCGCCGAAGACGGACCATGCCCTCAAGGACGACTGCCTGTCATGCCATCCGGCAACGCCTCAGGAATGAGCGAGGGTGCGCCTGTCGCGCCGGACCGGGCGGGTGCCTGGAACGGTACCGACTGGCTGATAACCGCTGTCCTGTTCATGGTCACGGCGCTGTCCCGGCTTCCCTTCCGGACCGGCCTGCTCTACGCCTGGGACTCGGTCCTGTACACGCGGGCGATGGGTCATTTCGACGTGACCATCCAGCAGCCCCAGCCACCGGGTCATATCTTCTACGTGGGGCTTGCCTGGCTGGTGGACCAGCTTACCGGCGATGCCAACGCCGCCATGGTATGGATCAGTCTCCTGGCGTCGGCGGCGGCCGTAGTCGTGCTCTACTGGCTGGGCCGCGCCATGCTGGGCCGCACCGTGGGCCTGATCGCGGCCCTGTTCCTGGCCACCAGCCTGAGTTTCTGGGGGCACGGAGAGATAGCCTATCCTTATACCCTGCTGGCCTTTCTCAGCATCTTCCTGGCCGGGGTCATATACCGGGCCTGGCAGGGGGGCAACGTCTGCGCCTTGCTGTCGGGCCTGTGCCTGGGGCTGGCGGCTGGCTTCCGCCAGGACCTGCTTCCCTTCCTGCTGCCGTTGTGGGCCGGCGGCCTCCTGGGAAAACCCCGACGGATTCAGGCCGGTTCCGTGGTCCTGCTGGGGCTGGCGGCTGCCTCCTGGTATGTGCCCTCGGCGCTGCTTTCCGGCGGTTTTTCCGCCTACCAGGAGGCTTCTTCCGTGCAAAGCGGCTACCTGATGCGGACCTCTTCGGTGTTCGGCAAGGGGCTGGAGGCGCTGGTCGTCAACCTGCAGACGCTGGGCAGATTCCTCCTGTACGGCCTGTCCGCCGCGCTTCCCTTCGCCGTCCTGGCGCCGGTCCTCCTGGTCCGGCGCCGCTGCCGGGAGCAGCTGGGGAACCGGAAACTGCTGTTTTTGCTGGTCTGGACCGTGCCCAGCGTCCTGTTCTACATCTTCATCCATATCGGTGAGTTCGGCTATGTGTTCACCTTTCTGCCGGCGGTCCTGCTGCTGGCGTCATGGGGCGCTGCAGTGACGGCCCGGGGCCTGGTCCGCGTGCTTTCATCCCGGGGATGGCCGTGGCGCCGGGAGCGTCTCCTGCCCGCGGTGACGATGGCGGTGGTCCTGCCGGTGATAATCCTGAACATGCTGCTGTTCCTGGTCCTAACCCCCCACCTGAGCGCCGACAGGCTGGCGGCCAACGAGGATATCCAGCGGTCCCGCATTGAGACCATCAGGGAATATTTTGATCCCGATTCGACCCTGGTGGTCTCCGTCTTCAATTATCAGCAGGCCAAGTATTACCTTCCCGAGTATGAGCACTGGTACATAGACCCGGTGACGGCCGGCAGGGAGGTGTTGCAGGTGCCCCAGGGGATAAAATGGGTGGTGCTGTTCGACGAGAGCCTGGAACCCGGGGAGCGGGAGGAAAAAATGAGCCTTCCCCTGGCACGGAAACAGCAACTTTTCTACCTGGAGCCGGCCGCCGGGACCTACCTGATCGTCGACTGGCCGGCGCGGCGGATATATAACAGCAACTCATGGTGAAAATCGCTTGTTCACTGGGAAAAAACAGCTTCTAGGGGAATTCCCTGAAAGTGAACCTGTCAGGTTGTGTTTCTATTGACAATATTCTGGACTGACTGTAACCTTCAGCATCAGGGTAGTATGCGTTGCAGTATTAGCGGACTCAAAAGCGGACACTCTAGCGGACGCGGATTGTTGAGAAAACTCCACAGCACAGATAATGTACGGGGAACTTTATATCAGCGCTTCTTCTGAAGCCACCGCGCAGTAGAGCTGCAACCTCCCTTTAGCTACGACGCTTGCTCATTGGCGGCCTGCGGTAGCATACCAGGCTTGCAAAGGAGCGGCGGAGTTGTATACCCCGGGATCGAATAACGGTTCAAGGGTGACATTACATAGCGAAAGGAGGTGAAAATCTATGCGAAAGATAGCGATATTGGCTGCACTAGTGCTGTCAGTAGCTTTCATCCTGGCCTTCACGGCCTCGGCCTTCGCCCAGACAAGTCCCCATACCGGCTATGCCGGGACTACTGACTTCTGCGTGGCATGTCATGATGTCCACGAAGCGGCTGGTGACTATGTCCTGACGAGGGAGTCGACGGTGACCGCGGTCTGTGGTACCTGCCATGGCGTGTTCGGCGCTTCGGCGCCGGCGACCGTGAGCTGGTCCAGTCCCAAGACGGACTTCGCCGGTGCCGATCCGACCGCCTCTACCAAGCTGGCATATGAGGTGGACATGAGCGCCATGTCCGCCGCCCAGATGGATGGGGTTCCGGGTCACAGCCTGGGTGTTATGTATGGCGGCACGGTAGTGAGGAACTCAGATACCATTCCGGGTAGCAGCGCTACCCTGAAGGTTCTGACCTCAGGTGCTGATGGTGGTCCGATTGAAGGCGGTGGTCTGTATGCGGGGGAGGCGACGACCTCGTTCACCGGGACCCAGGGGCTATACTGCGCTTCATGCCACAGCCCGCACGGGACGACCTACGGGCAGGCAATGGGCACAGGTGTGAACCTGCTGTCAGCGAAGCCGAATCATGCAGCTACGGCTGCGACGGATGAACGTACGTTCTGCATCAGCTGCCACGACAAGCGGGATAACGTGGGTGTGGAGAATAACCATCCCTCCTCCATGTGTCTCACCTGTCACGCGAACGATTCGGGAGGAACGAACTCGGACTTCCCGCACACGGGCGCCAATCAGAGACTCCTTTATCAGGAGCCTGATGGACTGTGTGTACTGTGCCATGTTTCCGGCACGCTGCCCTAAACCGGGCCGGTTGGTAGAAGGTGGAAAGAAGGTAGGCAGGATAATGGGAGAGGCGTTCACTGAACGCCTCTCCCATAAAAATCGAGCAGAGGCTCCAAGGAGATCTGAGACAGATTGCGAAAGCTGGTGGCAACATGCATCCTGGTGGCAGCCGCTCTTGTGTTCACGGCATGCGGCAATGACAATGCCGTATCCACGGTGGGAGCGGAGACGGCGGCGGCCCATGACCTGGCCCATGATACCCCTCCCGAGCTGGTAGACAGGGTCAATGAAGATGTGGTCGAAGACCTGCAGATCATATCCGCAGTGACCGTCGATACCGCTTCTTTTTCCCAGGCGATGACCGGTGAGGCGCTGGCGGACATGAACAAATCGGCGGCGGATGACCTGGCTGCCGGGAAATACCGCAAACGGGACTACCGGGATGTCTCTGTTCTGATCAATGGATATGTATCTCCTGTGGTGGAGGTCCGGGTGGACTTCGAAGATCATGGTTATTATGTCGACGCCTCCACGGGAGAGGCGCTCGAAGCCCCGTCAGGAGAGCGTCGGACGTTCGCCATGGCCCTGGTGGAGGAGGAAGGCCAATGGAAGATCAAGGGCATCTACTCTCCCACCGGCACGGAAACCGCGTCGCCGCCGGTGCAATGATGCGCCGGCTGTTGCTGGAATCCGCGCTGATGTTGATGCATAATGATTTGTGGTTGTTTGACGGGCCGGGGACCGATTACGGCATATGCCGGCCGTCGGATGGCGGAGAAAGCTATAGCGTGGGAGGCAGTGCGACTTCCGTGTAGAGGCCGGCGCCAAGCCGGCGTTTTGATGGGTGTACGGATATGGATGGGACCTCAATCGAGCCATGCAGGATAAGGACAGCAAGAATTTTGATACCGGCCATGACTCTGTTTCTGGCCGCGATGGTTGTTTTATTGTTTGCTACCAGTGATGACGCCAATGCTCAATCATATACGAGCCCCCATGGGGGATTCTCCAGTTCGACCCAGCTGTGTACGCTTTGCCATACCATACATGAGGCACCGGGAAACCGGTTGTTGAAGGAAATGCCAGAGTCGACCCTTTGCTTCACATGCCACAACGGGACAGGTTCCGTATATAACATCCAGGTGCAGATGGATATGGACCCGGCTGCCAACGCCATGCATCCCATCAAGGTCAGTCTTCCCAACAACCCGGGGGTCTACAGCTATACGCCGGTGACCACGGCCAACGTGGCCCCCCCGGGCCCCTACGACTGCAGTTTTTGCCACAACCCCCATGGCGACAGCGGCTACGGCAGCCTCCTCAGGTGGTCTTACGATACCAGTGAATATGTGACCTACGGCGGCATGGGCAGTGACCCTTACGAGACCTGCTGGAATTGTCACAGCAGTTCCGCCATCACCACCGACATGACTTATTTCCGGCATCGGTTCCACATAAAAAGAGCCAAGGCGTCCTGTAGTGCCTGCCATTACAGCCCCCACGGGGTCGCCAACACGGAATTGGTGAGGTTCAACCCGCTTTACGTTACAAACTCGACTTCCCTGAACAGCGGTCCCACTTATGTGGACAACGGCGACCATAGCGGCAGCTGCACTCTCAGCTGCCATGGGGTGGATCATAACCCTTATTCATATTAACAAGCAGGAGGAAGTTCGATGTCTGAACAGACTTTTGTCGCCATGGATAACACGGGAGACAACATGTCCAGACTGATAAACTATTTGATAGTCTTCTTGCTCGTGGCGCTGATTGTCGCGGGGGGGATCGCCGCTTATATCTATTTCATCAAGGGTGAACCCGTGGACCCCACCCTGCAGCGGAGCCTGGAGACCTGGAAGCAGGCGGTGAACGACGACCCCGGTGACGCGCTGGCGCGGGCCAACCTGGGGGCCACCTACCTGGACATGGGCCGCACCCAAGACGCTGTCAGGGAGCTGGAAGCGGCACTGGAGATAGCGCCCGACAGTTTCGCCTATACCTACAAGCTTGGTTTTGCCTACCGGGATAACGGCGATTACGATGAGGCCATTGACATGTTCGTCCGCTCGGCGGAGCTGACCCCCGAGGGCGAGAAATACACCGCACTATATGAAGCGGCGGCGACCGCGCGCATGAAAGGTGACATGGAGGCCGCCAAGGATTACGCCGGCCGGAGCATCGATGATAATGATATGATCTGGAACTCTCATCTGCTGCTGGGCCAACTCTATGAAGAGGAAGGCGACCTGGAAGGGGCCAGGAAAGAATACCAGGCGGCAGCCAGATTCAACCCCAATAATGAGGAATTACAGCAGGCGATAGCCAGGGTGTCCGGGCAGGGCAATGGATAGAGGCAACGGCGAACAGACTATTAATTCGATCATCAAGGCGGTACTGGTAAATGAGAGATAATAGAATCAAGATAGCGATAGTGATAATACTCTCGATCGCGCTGATCGCCGTACTCCTTTTTCTGCTTCGCGGCTGTCGCCAGGAGAAGATGGTTGCGGGTGGTGACATCACTTCAGCCACCAGCATCACAGACCTGAAGACGCCGCTGGCGGTCGCCGTCGATGCGGACGGCAAGATCTATGTCAGCAATACCGGGGCCAGAAAGGTCAGCGTATACGACAGCAACGGTGACCCGCTCTACGATATCGACAGCGGCCAGGATGACCAGGGCGAGCCCTATCAATACTATTCACCTTACGGGTTGGCCATAGATAACCAGAACAACAAGCTGTATATAGCCGACTATATGCTCAGGGTTGTGGATAAGGAAGGGAACTTCCTGTACAATATCGTTCCGCCGCCGGAAGCCATCACCGTGGATGAGAGCCAGTCCGCTATCCGGCCCAACCAGGTTGCCCTGAATGCGGAACGTGTCTATGTTACCAGCCGTGACGGCATCTATATATTCGATGCCGCCAGCGGCCAGTACATCGAGCATTGGGGGACCAGAGGCCCGGCGGTGGGACAGTACGACTTCCCCAACGGGATCGCCATTGACAAGGATACGGGAAATATCTTCGTAGTGGATGTCAATAACTGGCGAGTGGTCTCATTGACGGAGGATGGCAGGGTCCGCTGGACCATTGGCGGCGAGGGCAACGGTGAAGCCAAGAGTCCCTTCCGGTTACCCCGTTCGGTGGCGGTAGGCCCTGACGGTCTGGTATATATAACGGACGCACCGGACCGCATAGTCGTCCTGGACCAGGACGGCAATCTGGTGGGCATCATCGGTGAACGCGGCACGGAACAGACGCAGATCAATTTCCCCGAGGGGATCTTCATCACGGATGACAACCGTCTGCTGTTCGCCGATCGGGAAAATAACCGGGTACAGGTGTGGCAGCTTACCGATGACCTGTCCGAGCCCGGTATCGCGGAAGTTCAGAAATTCGCGGATGCGACGAAACATTACTGGTTCAAAACCAGCACAGACTAATATCGAGCTTCCTGCCGGGCGGGCGGGAGGGTTCACAAGGTCAGCAAGCCGTAAGGGCCATGGCTTCGTCATGAGCACGGCGCCGGCCGGCATATATACGCTTGCGACCAGGGGTACAAGTTGAGCGCGGACAAAGCGGCAACGATCAAGAAAACAGACAGCAAGAGCTCCTCCGGCAGCATTTTCATACCGGCGGTACTGGCGTTGGTGCTGATTGTGCTGAATGTCGTGCTGTCCATCACTTATTACAACAACCAGGACGTCTATGACCTGCGTTGGGTCCTGGCCATACTGGACCTCTCCATCATCCTCTCGGTTTACGCCATGGCCGGAAAGAGGGTGGGCCATTTCCTGGTTTCCATGAAGCTGGCGCTGACCCTGCTGCTGGTTCTGGCCATCCTGTCCATCATCGGCACTATCCTGCCGCAGGGAGAACAGGTCGTCAATTCCGGTTGGATCAACAACCCCCTCTACAACTTTTACCGCCACCTGGGCCTGTTCGACATGTACCATTCCCGCTGGTTCCTGGCGCTGCTGTTTCTGCTGGCCTTCAATCTGATAGTTTGCATCTACAACCGTTTGCCTACGGCGGTCAAGCATGTCATGCGGCCGCGGATAGACGTCAAGGATATCTTCATCACCAGCCAGCCGCTGTCGGCGGAGATCGATGCGCCGGGCGGGAACGGCATGGGCCTGGCCCGTAAAGTCCTGTCCGATCATCATTACCGCATCCGCGAAGGGAAGAGCGGTTCGGCGATGGCGGAAAAAGGGCGCTTCGCCGGGTT